>JBDTSO010000078.1:0-9888 GCA_039931085.1 Acidobacteriota bacterium
CATAAATCTCTGCCCGTTTTCAGCGTTCAATATCATCCTGAATCCGCGCCGGGACCGCACGATTCGGAATATCTTTTCAAAAGGTTTATTGACTTGATGGAAAAGAAATAATCAGGAAATTGCTTTTATTGAAGAAACCCGCACGAAGTAAGAGTGTGAAAAGATGACACTCTTACTTCGTGCGGGTTTCTGCATCACCTTCAACTCAAATCACGCCCGTTTCCAAAAAAGTCATCGTCGCATTTTCGGTGTCCATTTCGGCTTCAATGCCAACAGGCAGAGTAAATTGATCGCGGATGTGTCCGAAGGAAAGTCCGTAAATGACGGGAATGCCGAGATTTCCGAGTTCGTCGCGGACGACATCAATAACGGTTTGCGAAGTGTCGTCGGGCGGATTGCAGTCTTCAAAAACGCCGAGCGCGATGCCGGCGAGTTCGCGTAGGTTGATGCTCTGTTTTAGCTGGACGAACATCCGGTCAATTCGATACGGTTTCTCGCCGACATCTTCGATAAAAAGAATTTTGCCTTTCGTATTTCGCAGCCCAAACGGCGTTCCCGCCATCGCCGTCAGCAACGAAAGATTGCCGCCGACGAGCTTTCCGCGACGCCTTCCTTTGGTGATGACTTCAGTTTTGTAAAGGTTCGATTCTTTGGCGATATTGTCGGGCGAAAGTTTTATTTTATACGGCGCGGACGGATTCATCAGGACGTTGACGACGTGCTTTTTTGCATAATCGGAAAAGGTCGAAGATGCGACCGGACCGTGAAATGTAACGAGATTTGTCTTTTGATAAATCGCCGTGTGCAGAGCCGTGATGTCGGAATATCCGACGAAAACTTTTGGATTTTTGCGGATCAAATCAAAATCCACCGATGGCAAAAACCGTGTCGCGCCGTAACCGCCGCGAACACACCAAACCGCGTCAATCGTTTTATCGGCAAACGCCCAATGCAAATCTTCGAGCCGTTCTTTGTCTGTTCCCGCAAGAAACCCGTTGACCGATTTTGTATATTTTCCGACCTTAACTTTAAATCCGAGTTCAGCCATATTTTGCAGAGATTTCACCAATGCCGATTCGGAAATTCCGCTCGACGGCGCAATAATCCCGATCGTGTCGCCCTGTTTCAGACGTTTCGGTTTGATTGTTTTACGGCTTACGGACTTTTTTCGGTTTTCGCTCAGAACGATGTCGGCTAAAAAGGGGATTATCGCAGAGGCTTTTAGAAAATCGCGTCTTTTCATAATTTTAATTATTCTATGGCTTAACTTCACAAAGATTATAGCCGAAATCTAAATTGGCAAAATTCTTTTACTACTATTTGTTTCAAAAGATACAGCGCATTGCTTCTATTATTTGTCGCTAAAGAATTTGTTCTTTGACACGGGTCATATAAATAGTTACTATTCTAGGTTTTAACACAATACTTTGTTCACAAAAATTAGGTGGTTTTTTAATGGAATCTATAATTCTTTATTTGATCCCGGCGTTAGGGATTTTCGGGTTAGTTGTAATGGCAATTCAATCTTCGTGGGTTAGCAAGCAAGCTACTGGCGATGAAAATATGGTTGAACTTTCAAACTATATTGCTGAAGGCGCGATGGCGTTTTTGAAGGCTGAATGGAAGGTTTTAACTTACTTTGCGATTGTCGCGGCGATAGTTTTAGCTTTTTCGGGAACACTGGTGGAAACATCTTCTCCGATTATTGCGGTTTCATTCATTCTCGGTGCAATTCTCAGCGCAACCGCCGGTTATATTGGAATGAACATCGCAACCAAAGCGAATGTCAGAACGACTCAAGCGGCTCGCACGAGCTTAAAGGAAGCCTTTAAAGTGGCTTTTACGGGCGGAACCGTGATGGGACTCGGAGTTACGGGACTTGCGGTGATCGGCTTGGGTTCATTGTTTATCATTTTTTACAATATTTATGTCGTGAATACAGGCGGTTCGGTCAATGGACAAGCGATGGAAAAAGCGATTGAAGTTCTCGCCGGATTTTCTTTAGGCGCGGAATCAATCGCTCTTTTTGCCAGAGTCGGCGGCGGAATTTACACCAAAGCGGCGGATGTCGGCGCGGATTTGGTCGGTAAGGTCGAAGCCGGAATTCCCGAAGACGACGTGCGAAATCCGGCGACGATTGCCGATAATGTCGGCGATAATGTCGGCGATGTCGCGGGAATGGGCGCGGATTTATTCGGCTCTTATGTTGCAACAATTCTTGCAACAATGGTTTTGGGCAGAGAAACAACTTTTATCGGTGTTGCCGATAATTTCGGCGGACTTTCTCCGATGCTTCTGCCGATGCTGATTGCCGGACTCGGAATTATTTTTTCTATTATCGGTTTTTTATTTGTCAGAATTGCCGATGATTTAGGTAATGTCCAAAAGGCAATGAACATCGGAAACTGGACTTCGGTTATCATTACGACAATCGCCTGTTACTTTATCGTGATGTGGATGCTTCCGCCAAATATGACCTTGAGAGGTCATAGCTTCACAAATACGGGGGTGTTTTTGGCGATTTTGGTTGGTTCGTTCGTCGGTGCTTTGATGAGTCTCATTACCGAATTTTATACGGCGATGGGAAGAAGACCCGTTAATTCGATTGTGCAGCAATCCGATACGGGCGCGGCGACAAATATCATTGGCGGTCTTTCCGTCGGAATGGAGTCAACCCTGATTCCGATACTTATTCTCGCATCCGGTATTTATTTATCACATTACTTTGCAGGACTTTACGGCGTGGCGATTGCCGCCGCCGGAATGATGGCGACAACTGCGATGCAGCTTGCCATTGACGCTTTCGGACCGATTGCCGACAACGCCGGAGGAATTGCCGAGATGAGCAGGCTTCCGAAAGAAGTTAGAACGAGAACCGACATTTTAGATGCCGTCGGAAACACGACAGCCGCGACAGGCAAAGGTTTTGCCATCGCTTCCGCCGCGCTGACGGCTCTGGCATTATTTGCCGCTTACGTCGGTCTTGCCGGAATCAGTTCGATTGATATTTACAAAGCGGACGTTCTCGCCGGATTATTCGTCGGCGGAATGATTCCTTTTATTTTCTCTTCATTGGCAATCGCGGCGGTCGGTCGCGCGGCGATGGCGATGGTTCAGGAAGTTCGGCGGCAATTCAAAGAAATTCCGGGAATTATGGAGTATAAAGCCAAACCGGAATACGACAAATGCGTCGCCATCTCGACCAAAGCATCGCTCAGAGAAATGATGCTTCCCGGCGCGATTGCTCTAATCACACCGGTCGTCGTCGGATTTATTTTCGGACCGGAAGTTCTCGGCGGTTTATTAGCAGGTGTTACCGTTTCAGGTGTTTTGATGGGAATTTTCCAAAACAATGCGGGCGGCGCTTGGGACAATGCGAAAAAATCATTTGAAGCCGGTGTAATGATTAACGGCGAAATGCAATACAAAGGCAGCGAAGCCCACAAAGCCAGCGTTACAGGCGATACCGTCGGCGATCCGTTCAAAGACACGTCAGGTCCTTCAATGAATATTCTCATCAAACTGATGAGCATCGTGGCATTGATTATTGCTCCGCACATCGCAATCAATGGAGGCAAAGCCCAGCCCCACGCAGAGATAACTCCAAAAGTTCAACTGGAACAGACAGTTCAAGTTCCTATCGAAAAAGGACTATAAAGAAATCGCAACACCCTTTGGGTAAAGGTGAAAAAAAAGAAATGGACTATGAAGAAGCCCCGCGAATTGGGGCTTTTTTATTTGATGTAAACTTAAATCGGATGAAAGAGCTTCGACAACAATTTATAAAATCTTTATCAACAAATCAACAAAATTTCGACATTTCGCTGACCGAACAAAAACAAAACGCGCTGGCTGATTATTATGAACTGGTTCTAAAACATAATGAAATTCTACATCTTGTTGCGCCTTGTTCACCCGAAGAATTTGCTGTTCGACACATTTTAGAGTCGCTTACACTTCTGAAATTTCTTCCGAAAAACGCTAAATTTGCCGACATCGGAACAGGGGCGGGTTTGCCTTCGATTCCTTGTTTGATTGTGCGCGAAGATTTGCGCGGCGTTTTGATTGAATCGAAATTGAAAAAAGTAAGTTTTTTGCACGAAGTTTTAGCCGACTGCAAATTAGAAAATCGCGCCGAAATTCTCGACAGGCAATTTGAAGAATTATCTCAACCAAATGTTTCATTTATTTTATGCCGCGCTCTTGATAAATTTACGCAGAAATTGCCGAAACTTCTCAAATGGTCGGGCGATTGTAATCTGCTTTTTTTCGGCGGAAACAATCTGCGCGAGGAACTGAAAAAAAACGGCGTAGAATTTCAGGAGCAACTAATGCCGCTGTCCGAACAACGCTTTCTTTTTGCTTCGCTGCTACAAAAAAAATCAGTATAAAGTTTTGTCTTGTCGTTTCATTTATAATACAATGTCTTATATGAAACAGTCGTCGAATAAAAAACAAATCATTGCTCCGATTGCCAAACCAAAGACGAAAAAAGCTTCGATTTCTGCAAAAACGTCTGCGCCTGTGAAAAAGAAAGCGGATGTTCTCGAAAATAAAACCAAACCGACGACAGCTAAACCTTCGGCAGCTAACTCAAAAACTCAAAAATTCAAAACTTCCGCGCCAACTCGTAATACTAAAATTGCCGACGCGAAAGAGAAGCAGATTTCTTCCGTGCAAAAGGTCAAATCGGAAACTAAAACAACCAAGCCGAAAGTTTCCAATATAAAAACCGAAACTAAAACTGCAAAAACTCCATCTGTTGTTTCGGCTAAAAAAAATCAGGTCGCAAAGCGTCCAAAAATTACCGGTAAAGTTAAAACCGAAAAATCTAAAAAAAGCGTTTTGATTAAAAAAGCTCTCGCAGCGAAATCTCAGCCAAGTATTTCGGGAAAGAAGAAAATGACGGAAAACAAAAAAGATAAATTTTCGGTCAGCAGCGAAAAAAAATCTAAACTGTCAACGACTACAGCAATTAGAAAGGCTCAAACGGTAAAATCTCAAACATTGAGCAAATCAATAAAGACGGTTAAATCCCAGTTGAAAACTTTGACCAAAAAAGTTCAGCCGAAAAACTCCGAGGTAAAATCTAAAATTGTCGGTGTGAGATCAAAGATCGTTGTTGAAAATAAATTAGCGAAGAAAGCTGTGGTAATTAAAAGAAACAAAGTTCAAAAGCCGCTCGTTAAAGTTGAAAATAAAAAGTTAAGTTCTAAAATTTCAAAGATTCCGAAAGTAGATAATCAAAAAATTGTCGCGGTTCATTTAGTTAAAAAACTTAAATTGCCTACTGGTGTTGTTGCGCCGAAGAAGAAAAGACAAAAACAGACAAAACCAATTGAACTTAAAACGGAAACGCCGGTTTTAACAACGCCGAAACCGAAGCCGAAAAAAGCGAAAGCGATTAGTTCGGCGGTTTTTCGCGGCGCAAAAAACAGATACGATTTTACGGTTTTTCCGCTCGACGCGGTGTTTGAAAATGTTCCGGCGATTTACATAATTTCGCGGCGCGTGGTTGATAAAAGCAAAAAAGCGCATCACGCACTCGTCTGTATCGGGCAAACCGAATCGCTTTTGGACGAACTCAAAAAACACAAAAAAGACAAACGCGCCAAAAAGTTTGCGGCGAATTCGATCAGTCTTTTGCGCGAAGAAAATGAAAACAGACGTTTGAAAATCGAAACCGATTTAAAAGCAGCCCACGCGATTCGCTGTCTTTACGCATAAAAATTTTCGATAAATTTGTTAAGATGTTTCTGTGAAATTCGACGTGATCATCATCGGCGGGGGCGCGGCGGGACTTTTTTGTGCGATTGAAGCGGGAAAACGCGGACGTAAAGTTTTGGTCATCGAACATAACTCGCAAATCGGGCGCAAAATTTTAATTTCCGGCGGCGGACGCTGCAATTTTACAAACAAAAATGTCAGACCGGAAAATTTTAGTTCAAAAAACCCGCATTTTTGCAAATCGGCTCTGGCGCGATACACGCCGCAAGATTTCATAGAACTAGTCAAAAAACACAAAATCGAATTTTACGAAAAAAAACTCGGACAGCTTTTTTGCCGTGAAAGTTCGCGGCTGATTGTCAAAATGCTTTTCAAAGAATGCGAAAAAGCAAAAGTTGAAATTCGCACAAATTGTTCGGTGAAATCCATCGAATCAAAACACGCTGAGGTTAATGCGAAACGCATTAACCTCAGCGAAAAAAGTACGGGCGCAAATTTCACACTCGAAACCGATTGCGGCGGTTTTTCCTGCGAAAGTTTAGTCGTCGCCACCGGCGGGCTTTCGTTTCCGAAAGTCGGCGCGACAGATTTCGGCTACAAAATCGCCCGACAATTTAATCTAAAAATTGTCGAAACCAAGGCGTCGCTCGTGCCGCTTGTTTTTGCAAACGGCAAAAGTTTCGGCAAACTTGCCGGCGTTTCGATTGATTCGCTGGTTTCGTGTGGAAAAGAATCTTTTCGTGAAAATATCCTCTTTACACACAGAGGTTTAAGCGGTCCGGCGATTTTGCAGATTTCAAATTACTGGCGAAAGGAAAAGTGCGTTTCGATTGATTTGCTGCCGATGGAAAATGCTTTTGAAATTCTGGAGAAAAATAACTCAAGCAAACAAAATCTAGATAATTTTTTGAGCCGTTTGCTGCCGAATCGCTTTGCTGAAATTTTTATCGCACAGCAATTTTATAACAAACCGCTCAACCAATTGAACAAAAAAGAAATCGAACAAATCGCCGGAAGCATAAATAATTGGCAAGTAAAATTTGATGAAACCGAAGGGTATCACAAAGCGGAAGTAACGCTCGGCGGCGTTGATACGGACGAACTTTCTTCGCAAACTATGGAGGCAAAGTGCGAGAAACATTTATATTTTATCGGCGAAGTTGTTGACGTAACCGGCTGGCTCGGCGGGTATAATTTTCAGTGGGCTTGGTCTTCGGGTTTTGCCGCCGGACAATTTGTGTAATTTTTAAATTGAGGTTTTTGTTATAAAATTTAAATGAAGTTAGCAAAGAGTTCGCATCAAAAACTCGAAACTTTTTTTCGTGAATATTTAAACGACGAAAGTTTTCGTCTGCCAGTAATTCATTTTTACGTCGGAAAATTTACGCGAGTTTTCACGGCAATCGTCAAAGTTCACGGCATAACTTTCGGTCGGCGGATTTATATAATGCCGAGTTTTGTTGCGCTAAATCGTGCTAACAAACTAAAGTTGCCGGAAGGACTCGTGGCTCACGAAATTACTCACACCTTGCAATATAAACGCGAAGGTTGTGTGAGGTTTTTTTATAAATATCTAACAAGTTTTTGGAGAAATCTGCGAAAGATGAAAAGTTGGGATATTATCTCTCGGCAGGAAGCCTATTTGGAAATTCCGTTTGAAATTGAAGCCCGCGAAGTCGCCGAAAGATTTGTCGAATGGAGTGCGGAAAAAGTAAAAAGTAAAAAGTAAAAAGTAAAAAGGCAAAAGTAAATATTAAATAGTGAAAATTGCTAAGAAGCTGTTTTAAAACTCAAAAAGGTTTTAATCGGCGAAGCATCAATCGCATCATAGCGATCTGAATCATCGTTTTGCTCGTTTTTGTAAAGCGTTCATAGTCTTTTGATAATCGCCGATGATTATTGAGCCACGCAAATGTTCGCTCGACTACCCAACGGCGCGGCAGAACGACAAATCCTTTCATCTCGTCTGAACGCAAAACAACCTCTAAACAATAGCGAAAACGCGCCTTAACCCATTGTATAATCAATCTGCGATAACCGCCATCTACCCATATCTTTCGCAACTTCTTGCGATGCACTCCACAGGTGCGAAGCAGTTTCTTCAACCCGTCGCGGTCCTGCACACAAGCCGTCGTGACTACCAAAGCGACCATTAAACCGAGCGTATCTACCAGAATATGGCGTTTGCGCCCCATGATCTTCTTGCCTGCATCAAAGCCACGCGAGGACGGCACGGCAGTTGTCTTAACCGACTGTGAATCCAACGATCCCGCTGTCGGATGTTTATGTCGTCCTTCTTTCTCTCGCAAATCAGATCGTAAGGTTTCGTGCAGACGAAACCACAATCCAGAATCTTGCCACGCCCGAAAATAACCATAAACGCTTTGCCACGACGGATAATCATTCGGAATAAATCGCCACTGACACCCCGTAAACAGTAGATACAAGATGGCATTAACGACTTGCCGGAAATCAATTTCACGAGGTCTGCCGATGGCTTTTGGTTCTGGAAACAAATCTTTGATATGATTCCATTGACTGTCAGTTAGATCAGTTGGATATTTTTTCACAAAAACAATTTTCCAAAACTGACTATCTGATAGTCAAATTTTCCCGTTTCTTGAGTTTTAAAACAGCTTCTAAACAAATTCAAAATAAACTAACCCGCAGCAAGCTGACGGGGTATTAAAAGAGCCGGAGTTGACCATCACCTTCTGGCTTGCCTTGTTGCCGAACATAGTTCTTTATCATTTTTTCTGTTCCGTGTGCGCCGACTGTGCTGACAAAATATCCGTCTGACCAGAATTTGCCGCCCCATAAGTATTTCTTGACTTCCGGGCAACTCTTGAAAATTTCTCGTGCCGTGATGCCTTTGATCGTTTGCACCAGTTGTTTCGGACTATACATCGGCACACTCTGCACCAGAAAATGAACGTGATCGTCGTCCGAGCCGATTTCCAAAAACTCGGTTTTATATCGCTTTTGAATCTCAGCACATATTTCCTTGATCTTGGCATCAACGGTTGAAGCAAAGACGGCTCGCCGATATTTAAGCAGGTAAGAGAAAGTTTTGAGGTATAATGATGAGATGAAAATACCAACCAAATTTGTCAAAACTTTGTCTGATGAAGAACATAGCAAACTTCTTGAGAATCATCAAACGAGCGAGAATTTTCGGATTCGCAATCGTTCCCAGGCGATTTTGCTTTCGTTTGAGAAATTTCCGATAGCTGAGATTGCCAAGATTTGTCGGGTTGACCGAGATACGGTTAGCCTTTGGATTGATAATTGGAACGAGTTTGGCTTCAAAGGGTTAGCCGATGATGAGAAAACAGGTCGTCCGCCAATTTTGAGTTTGGAAGAAGCGGAAAAAGCAGTTGAAATAGCCATCAAGAATCCGAAGTTTCTGCATCGTCAGTTAGGCGAAATAAAAGCCGCGACGGGCAAAGAAACTAGTAAATTCACGCTTAAAAACTTGATAAAAAAAAAGACTACATTTGGAAAAGAATCAAGTTAGGACTGTGGAAACGGGCGGATGAAGATGAGAAGGAGTTTGCCAAACAAGAGTTGGCAAAATTGACTGCCAAAGCCGATAAAGGATTGATAGATTTGATATATGGCGACCAATCGGGGTTTAATTTATATGCCAAAGTAGCCTACGCTTGGCAAAAGAGGGGCGAACCAATCGTGATTCCGGTGTCAAAAGGCAAGTCACAAAATGTGTTGGGCTTGATGTGGCATCGGTGTCAGCGATTTGAATCGTTTGTTTTTGAAGGCTCAACCGATTCAACCGTGATTATTTGGTGTTTCGAGATAATCGCCCAACATCTTGAGAAAGAAACCGTTATTGTCTTGGGTAATTCCCCAATCCATCGGAGCGAAGAGTTTGAGGAAACAATCAAGGAGTGGGCAAAACTAGGGTTGAAAATCTATTTCTTGCCAACCTATTGTCCGAGTTTGAACAAAATAGAAATGTTATGGGAAAAGATAAAGTATGATTGGGTGAGTTGGGAAGCATATAGTTCCTACAAAAATTTGTGCGAAGAACTGGATAAAGTCCTTTCACAAATCGGCTCAAAATACCTGATTTCTTTTGCTTAGGTGCTTAACTTTAGAAAATCACTTAACCGGGCGGCAATTACGAAGGAAATATCTGAGTTG
>JBDTSO010000079.1:0-9866 GCA_039931085.1 Acidobacteriota bacterium
GTCGTAATTATCGGAGCCGGTTTAGCCGGACTGCAATGCGCCAAACTGCTTTCGCAGCGCGGCGCAAAAATTTTGCTCGTTGACAGGAAAACGGATTTGTCGAAAGGCATTCACACGACGGGAATTTTCGTTAGAAAGACGCTCGAAGATTTTGAATTTCCCGCTGAATCGCTTGGCAAAGCGATTAAAAATGTTTCGCTTTATTCGCCGAAATTGAAAAAATTAAATCTCGAAAGCGACAAAGAAGAATTTCGCGTCGGCAAAATGGGTTTGATTTACGACGAATTTTTGCAGGATGCAGTTGCGGACGGCGTTCGATTTGCGCGGGCGACTTCTTACAAAGGCGCGGAAATGTCGGATGGCGAAACTGTCGTCAATCTCGAAAAGCGCGGCGAAGCGTATTCGGTGAAAACAAAGATTTTAATCGGCGCGGACGGCGCGAATTCGCGTGTCGCAAAGGATTTGAAACTCGACGAAAACAAAGAATGGATCGTCGGTTACGAAGAAGTTTTTCATTGCGAAAATTCAAACCGCGAACCTCGTCTGCATTGTTTTCTCGATGCAAAACTCGCGCCCGGATATTTGGCGTGGATTGCCGACGACACTGAGGAAATCCACATCGGCGTTGGTGGCTACGCCGCTGGTTTCAATCCGCGTGAAGCGTTAAAACTGTTCAAAGAGAAATTAAACTTTGAAAATTTAACTGATTTCGGCGGACAAAATTTTGATATTCCGTCCGAAACGCGCGGCGGACGAATTCCGGTCGGCGGAGTTTTGAGCAAAATCGCCAATGAACACGGACTTCTAATCGGCGACGCGGCGGGCGCGGTTTCGCCGCTGACGGCGGGCGGACTCGATCCGGCGATGCGGCTTTCAAAATTTGCGGCAGAAATCGTTCAAGAAAGATTGGAAAGCGATGATCCGCAAGTTTTACTGCAATTTTCGGGCGAACTATTTCGCGCCAGATTTGTTTCGCGGCTTTGGATGCGGCGGATTATCAGAACATTAACGAATCAAAGACTTTTGGAACTCGGCTTTAGCTTTTTGCGTGGAAGAATCGGACAAAAATTTGCCAAGCACGTTTTTTTCGGGCGCGGTTCGTTTCCCGACATAAACAGTCAGCAGTCAACAGTTATCAGTTATCAAAAATCCGGCATTTGAAATTTGGAGAAAAAAATATGAATGAAAGAACAAAAACAGGTTTGGAAATTTTGCAGGCGGCGGTTCTGCTCGGTGTTTTGGGCGACGTGCTTTTGCGCGTAACGCCTTGGGGTTTAAATGTTTTTCTGTTTATCGGCGCGTTGGTCGCGGCTTTTGTGATGCTGATTTTGCGGCGTAAACAGGATTTTTGGAACGCGCAGACAATTATCTTAAATGCCGCGTTAATTTTCTTTGCGGTGATGTTCGTCTGGCGCGATTCGATGGAGTTGAAGACTTTTGACACGCTGGCGATTTTGACTATTTTGGCGGTTTTGACTTTGCCCGCTTTGAAAATCAAGACGCAGATTGCCGGTGTTTTTCATTACGGAGTCGGTTTTATTTGGTCGGGAATAAGTGCGACGGTCGCGCCGTTTTTTCTGGTTTTTAATGATGTAAAATGGAAAATGATTCCGCAAACGGGTTGGTCGAAACATCTCATTTCCGTTTTGCGAGGGCTTTTGATCGCCGCACCTATTCTGCTCGTTTTCGGCGCATTGTTTGTCGCGGCAGACGCGGTTTTTCAAGGCATTATCGAAAAAACTTTTAATATTCAGCCGGAAAATTTGGTCGCACATATCTTTTTTATAGGGTTTTTCTCGTGGACTATCGCCGGATATTTGCGCGGTTCGCTGATTGAAAATTTTTCTGATGATGTGGCGAAAACCCTTCTCACCGCCGAAGAAAAACCGAAGCCGCAAAATTTGAGCATCACCGATATTAAGGAAGATGATGCGCCGAAGACGGAAGACAAGCCAAAAACTGAAGAAAATAAAAAATGGGAATGGCAAAATCTGGACAATTCGCTTTTGCCGAATTATTTTACGCTCGGCGCAATCGAAACCGTCGTTGTTTTGGGTTTGATAAATTTGTTATTTTTGAGTTTTGTCATCGTTCAATTGCCGTATCTTTTCGGCGGAATGGATTTGGTGCAGAATACGCCCGACTTTAAACTCGCCGAATATGCGCGGCGCGGTTTTGGCGAACTCGTTACGGTTTCCGCGCTCGTGCTGCCGATTCTGCTCGTTTCACACTGGCTTTTGCGGAAGGATAAACCGATCAACGAGAAGATTTACCGCGTTCTGGCAGGAATAAATATCGGTTTATTATTCGTCATTATGGTTTCCGCGACACAGCGATTATTGCTTTTAACCGGGAATTTGGGTTACGGATTAACGACCGTCAGATTTTATCCCATGGCGGTGATGATTTTGCTGGCGTTGATTTTCGTTTGGTTCACGCTGACGGTTTTGCGCGGCGCACGGCAAAATTTTGCGTGGGGAGCATTGTGGCTGACGTTATTTACGCTCGGCACTTTGCACGTTTTGAATCCCGACGATTTTATCGTTCGCACCAATGTCGGTTTGATGCGCGAAGGTCGCGGTTTCGATACGGAATATGTTTCGCATCTAAGCGATGACGCTGTTCCCGCGTTAATAGAAAATTTATCGAAAATGGATTTGACTCAGAAGTGCGAAGTTAAAAAGAAACTTTTTAATCGTCTGGATGAAGCACAGCAAACGGAAAACGATTTTCGTTCGTGGAATTGGTCGCGCTGGACGGCGCGAAACATAATGGCGCAAAACGTCGAGAATCTTTACACAGACGGCTGCCCGGAACTTTCGCCGAGATATTACGACGATTTTTAGTTATGAATTTTGATTTTGAAAAACGGTTAAAAGACTGTTCAAAACAAGCGAATCGGGTTTCAAGTAAGATTGATAATATTGATAATTGTTCATCATCATTTCAAAACGCAGATTTTTATCTGCAAATAAACGAGCTGCCGCGGCAGCCAATTCATCAGGCGAAGTAAATTCGAGATAATTTACTTCGCCTGATGAATTTTGAAATTTTATCGAGCCTTATCGGTTTCCGCTTTGATCGAATTAAAATCCGCGCCTTTGTTTTGATAACGCGACTTGACCGTAATCCGGTAATTTTCATTCGGCAGATCAACAAAACCGACGGCATTGTAGTTGTCAATCAAAGCGTTTTTTTGCCGAATCAATTCCGGTGAAAAGTTTGTTGGTAATCTGAACGCGCTTCATTTTCGCGCTTTCGTTGGTGTCGTCCTGTCCTAAAATGTTGATGCCGCTGTTTCTGATCCAGTTGTTTTGCATCAAAACGTCTTCGACCACGCTCCATGGTGCTTTACTTTTTTTTGGGATACCTTGCCCGACTAAAGATTGTTCGGCGAGTTCGACATACGGCGGATTTCTTTGTTCTTTTTTCGACCAACCCGATTTTGTGCCGTCATTTATCAAAAAGATTTTCAGCGTAACATTATTTTTGAAAAGCTGTGCGGCTTTCTGTGTTCTTTCGATATACGCCGCCGAACCGCCCAAAATTAAAATTGCTTCGCTGTGTTCAAGCGGCTGTTTGACAATCAAACGGTTTGCCGCAAACCACGCAAGCAACATCCACGCGAGAAACAACAGAAGCAAGCCCAATGATTATTTTAAAACTTCAAGTCGTCTTCATTTCCTTGATGCCGAAGCCCGCACGAAGTAAGAGCGAAAACACACTTACTTCGTGCGGGCTTCTGAATTTATTTCACTTTTCGCAAAAAAAAATCAGCCATCGCTTCCGACCATAAATCATAACCTTTGACCGACGGATGAATGCCATCGCTGAAGAAATCGTCGTCAACTTTTTTTACGTCATCAAAATAGACGACGTTTTCCACCGTCGAAATCAAATCTATCGCGTTGAAGTGATGCAGTTTGGCAAGTCTTGATAAAACGTAGCGCAGCGGATTCGGCAAAGCGATAAAATCTCTGACCATCGGCACATTTGCCACGAAAATTTTTGCATCGGGATTTTTCTCGTGCAAAATTTTGAGTAATTCCTTTAAATATCGTCTAAACTTGCGCGGACTCGAAAGTCCAAAAACATCGTTTGCTCCGAGCGCGACGAGAATCACATCCATTTCTTCCTCCGGCACGTTCGGGATGAGTTCGCGCAAAGTTCTTTTAATTGTAATTCCGCTTGTGCCGAGCGCGTGCCAATTGATTGATTTTCCCGTCTTTCGGCTGAGATGTTTGGCAAATTGTCCGGTCAACGCTTCGTTGTGATTTTTCGCGCCGACTCCGGCGACGGTTGATTCGCCGATTGCCAGAAGATTGATCGTTTCTTCGTGTTCGCCGTGTTTGCCGATTGTTTCGCCTTGTGCGTCGGGTAATCTGCCGACTTTTCGGCGGACGTATTTTCCTTGCAAGTATAGAAACGGCACAGCGGGCAAAATGGCAATTCCGCCTAAAAAATACCGAATCTGCATTAAAATCAAACTCATACGTTTTTATTCAACAGGTGCGCTTTCCTGACTGTTCATCAATTTTGCAACGTGAAAAATATAATGAACGCCCGAAAATAAAGCGAACGCGAAAACGGTCGTGTAAACCGTCGGCAGATAAAAACTTCGCAGACTTGGAAAAACGGCGGCGATTAAAATTAAACCAATTGCTAAAACCTGAACAAACGTGCTTACTTTGCCGAGCCACGAAGGTTTAAAACCGCGAAACCCGGTCATCACATTTATCGCGCCCGCCGCCGCGATAATTAAAACGTCGCGTCCGATGACGGCGGCTGTTACCCAAAACGGCACGGGCAAGTGGCGCAAATGCGGTTCAGCGGGGAAAACGCTCGGCAACGTCAAAATGACAAAAGCCGTCGTCATCAGAAGTTTATCGGCAATGGGATCGAGTATTGTGCCGAGTTCCGATTCCTGATTAAACCGCCGCGCGACAAAACCATCAATTCCGTCGGACAAACCGGCGACGAAAAAGACGAGCAAAGCCCAGCCGATTAAACCGTAGAACAAAAACGTGGCGAAAACGGGGATCAAAGCCATTCGCAGAAGGGTGAGCAGATTTGGAATTGTCAGAACGCTTGAGGGCATAATCAATTACGGAATTAGTTTAATCAGCGAAATCTCCGGCGGACATTGATAGCGCACGGGCAAAACGACTGTGCCGATGCCGCGTGTAATGTAAATTTGTGTATCTTTGCGGCGATATAAACCGTTTTTCAATTTGCGGCGCCGCAGAATTCTTTTTTCTTCATCACGAATTTTAATTTGTCCGCCGTGCGTGTGTCCGCTGAATATCAAATCAACATCGGCGCGGGCGGCGCGATTCAAAATTTTCGGGTTATGTGCGAGCAGTAGCTTCATCTCGTCGGGAAACGAACCGCGCAAAGCCGAGCGCAAATCGGTTTTGCCGACCATATAATCATCAACTCCGGCAAGCCAAAACGATGCGTTTTTTGCCGCAAAACGAAAACCTTCATTGATTAAAACCGTGATGTTCGCTTCGCGCATCGCATTCGTCATCATTTCGCCGTCCGTCCAATGATCGTGATTTCCCAAACACGCGAAAGTTCCGAATTCGGATTCGAGTCGTCCCATAACTTCCGCCACCGGCTCTATATATTCGCTTTCGTGCGAAACATAATCGCCTGTCAAAATGCACATATCGGGCTTCAAACTATTGCCGATTTCGATGGCGCGTGTAATATGTTCGAGGCTCGTAAAAGGACTGTGATGAATGTCGGAAAGATGAAGAATGCGAAAACCTTCGAGATTTTTCGGCAGCCGTTTGAGCCGGATTTCAATTTTTTCAACTTCCAAAGTATTGGCTTCATTCAAAGCATAACGCGCCGTCTGCGATAAATTTCCCGCCAAATCGCGCAGCGGCGTTTCCGAACCGACGGCGGAAGAAAATTTCTCCGATAGCTTTCTTTTTTCTGTTACATTAGATTTCATTTTATTCGGCATTTTCGTCGGACGGCAAATTTTAGGCAAGTCGGTTTAACATAATTGTAACTTTTTCACAGGCAGAAAGTCTAGACTTGAGTTAGAATTGCAATTCGAATAACGTTTGAAAAATTTAATGCACACTTGGAAACTAGAAATCGAATACGAAGGCACGCGCTATCGTGGTTGGCAAATACAGCACAATATGAAAACCGTGCAGGGCGAATTGGTCAATGCGGCAAGGCAGCTTTTTTCGGGAAAAGTCGAAATCGGCGGCGCGGGCAGAACTGATGTCGGCGTTCACGCGCTTTCGCAAATCGCTCATTTAACCGTTGACGATTTGCAGACGAACATCACGCCGCGCCAGATTTTACAAGCATTTAACGAACTGCTGCCGCATGACATCAACATCAAAAAAGTTCTCAATGCGTCTGAAGATTTTAATGCGCGGCGTGATATTACGGCAAGTTATTATCTTTATCAAATCTCGACGCGGCGCACGGCTTTTGCCAAGAATTTTGTTTGGTGGATAAAAGACAATTTGGATATCAAACCGATGCAGTCGGCGGCGGAAATGCTCGTTGGCAAACATAATTTTGCATCGTTCGGCGAAGTCGAAGACAAACGCGCTTCGACGCTCGTTTTTGTCGAACGCGCCGAAGTTTTTACCGACGGCGATTTGATCTGTTTTCGCATCGGCGCAAACCGTTATTTGTGGAAAATGGTCAGAAGGATCGTCGGCGTTCTAGCGGAAGTCGGGCGCGGCAACTTGTCTTACGACGCTTTTCAGAGGCTTCTGAAATTCCAATCAAACGCCGCTTCAAAATTTACCGCGCCGCCTTCGGGACTTTTTATTGAGAAAATTTTATACAAAGGCGACGAACCGCCGAAAAAACTCGAATCCGCCGTCAATATTGATTGAGTCCAAAGTCCAATGTCCAATGTCCAAAGTCAATTTGTCTTAAACTTTGGACTTTGGACTTAAAGATTACTCGTTTTCCCAAACCGCGCCGACTCCGATATCCCACAACATTTTATTTAGTGCCGGAATATCTTTGTTGAGAATTTCGTCAGACCGCGCTTTCAAACCAGACCATTCGGCATTTAACTCTTTCAGTAAATCCAGCGAAGGCTGATTGACGCGCGGAATGTCGCTTTCGGTTTGGTTTATCAAAAACATATAATTGGCAGTAAATTTGTTCGGGAAATTTTCCACATCGTCATAAGCCTTCGATTTGCGCTGAACCATATCTTCGTCCCACGCCTTCATTTTTTTCACCAACGCTTCGCCTTCCTTTCTGACCGCGTTATATTTTGTATCTTCCGGTAAAGTTTTCAAAAGCGTTTCAAGTTGTTTCTGTTTTTCGTAAAGACTGTTGACCGTTCGGTGCATCGAAATCACTTCGGCTTCCATCTTTAACATTAACTGATTATAGGCTTTATACGTTTCGGAATTCGTCGGATAAAGCGGATTGGCGAGAACTTCGGCTTCGGTGGAAACTTTTTGTTCGCCCATTTTTACGGTGATAAAATACTTGCCCGGAGGTGCTTTGTGTCCGGCGTAACTGCTTTCTATATAAATATTTTCCACACCTGGCATCGTCGGATAGCGAAGATTCCAAACAAATCTGTTCAAACCTTTTTCTTTTGATAAAGCCAGTTCTTTTCGCGGTCCGCCGTCGTATTTTTTAAAGTCCTTGTCGGCTTTTGAAGAAAAAGTCCGTACGATGTTTCCTTCCGCGTCTTTGATTTCCATAGAGATTTCATCGGTCTTTTTCAGTTCGGGCAGATTATAATAGACGACGATTCCGGTTGCCGGATTTACGCCTCGAAATTTATTTGTTCCGTCAAAATCTTCGTCGGGCGCGTCCAATTCGCTCGAAGCGTTGACGAGATAAGCATTTGCAGGCTGATATATCGAAAAAGAATTCGCGTCTTTTTTATACTGACGTACCAAATTCAAATCATCCAGAATCCAAAACGCTCTGCCCGAAGTCGCGGCAATCAAATCTCCGTTGTGAACGCGCAAATCGGTAATCGGCGTAATCGGCAAATTCAGTTGGAACGGCGACCAGTCTTTTCCGCCGTTCCAAGAAATATACAAACCGAGTTCCGTTCCTGCAAACAATAAATCTTTCCGCACATTATCTTCGCGCACGACGCGCGTGAACGCATTTGCGGGAATTCCGTTGTCAATTTCCGTCCAAGAATTTCCGTAATCGGTAGTTTTATACAAACCCGGCGTAAAATCGTTAAATTTGTAACGGGTCGTGGCAATATACGCCGTCGCTTTGTCAAACGGCGAAATTTCAATCGAATTTATCAAACATTCTTTCAATTTTTTCGGCGTAACATTTTTCCAAGTCGCGCCGCCGTCGCGCGTTAATTGCACGAGTCCGTCGTCGCTTCCCGTCCAAATTACGCCTTTTTCGAGCGGCGATTCAATGACATACGCGAGCGTTCCGTAATTTTCCGCGCCGACCGCTTCATTCGTGTAAGGTCCGCCGCCTTTGCCCTGTTTTTCCTTTTCATTGCGCGTCAAATCGGGCGAAACTTCCTTCCAAGTTTTGCCGAAATCGCTCGTTTTCAACAAATATTGCGAACCGTGATAAAAAGTATTCGGCTCCCATTTGCTCCAGATAATCGGCGCGTTCCAGTTGAAGCGATATTTTATGTCCTTTGCATCCCTGCCGAGATATTGAATCGGCGCAGCCATAATATTTGTGCTTGCATTGGCTTTTACGTCTAAAACTTCGATTGTTCCCTGATAACTTCCACCCAAAACATATTTCGGATCGTTCGGATCAAACGCCAGAAACGCGCTTTCGCCGCCTGCCGAAGCTCTCCAATCATCGCTCGTTATTCCGCCGCCGCTCAAATCGCGGCTGGCAATCGAAACCGACGAATTATCCTGTTGTCCGCCGTAGATTCGATACGGAAACTGATTATCAACATTGATGCGATAAAACTGCGCCGTCGGCATATTGCTCTGCGTACTCCAGCTTTTTCCTTTGTTAAAAGTTATCGCCGCGCCACCGTCGTTGGCGATGACAAAATTATTCGGGTTGTCGGGATTTATCCATAAATCGTGATAATCGCCGTGCGTGCCGCTTAAAGTTTCCCAAGTTTTTCCGCCGTCATTTGAACGCAGAGCCGCCGCGCTCAAAACATAAATCGTATTGTCGTCTTTCGGATCAATAAAAAGTTCGGTGTAATACCAAGCTCTCTGTGTCAATCGGTTGTCGTCCGAAATTCGATTCCATTTTTTTCCGCCGTCATTCGATAAAAACAAACCGCCCAAATCCTTTTCCGAATCGCTTTCAATCAACGCGTAAACTTTTTCGGAATTCGTCGGGCTGACGGCAATCGCCATTTTGCCCATTTCCGTTGGCAAACCTTCCGTCATTTTCTCCCAATTCTCACCGCGATCAGTTGATTTATACAAACCGCTGCCCGCGCCGCCGCTGATTACTTTCCAAGGAAGCCGCCCGTGTTCCCACATCGCCGCATAAAGAATTCGCGGATTATTCGCGTCCATCGAAAGTTCCACGCCGCCGGTTTTTTCGTTGACAAACAAAACATTTTTCCAAGTCGTGCCGCCGTCAATTGATTTATAAATTCCGCGCTCCTTTGAACTTCCAAACAACGCGCCCTGCGCCGCGACATAAACAATATCGGGATTTTTCGGATCAACAATAATCCGCGAAATATGCCGCGTCGCGTCCAGTCCGAGATGTTTCCAAGTCTTTCCCGCATCGGTTGATTTATAAACACCGTCGCCCGAAGAAGTCATCACGCCGCGCACCGCGTGTTCGCCCATTCCGACATACACAACATTTGCATCGCTTGCGGCAACCGCAATCGCGCCGACCGAACCCATCTTAAAAAAACCGTCCGAAACATTGCGCCAACT
>JBDTSO010000080.1:0-9669 GCA_039931085.1 Acidobacteriota bacterium
GATTTGCACGTTTATCAACAGGATTATCAATCTTCGTGCGCGACGGTCGTGATGCTTGACTGTTCACATTCGATGATTCTTTACGGCGAAGACCGTTTCACGCCCGCCAAAAAAGTCGCGCTCGCTTTGGCACATCTAATCAGAACGCAATACGCGGGTGATTCCTTGAAAATCGTGCTGTTTCACGACGGCGCGGAAGAATTGCCGTTGGCAAAATTAGCGACAACGCAAGTCGGACCGTATCACACCAACACGGCGGAAGGTTTGAAATTGGCGCGGCGCATCTTAAACGCCCAGCGCAAAGATATGAAACAAATCGTAATGGTTACGGACGGCAAACCGACGGCGTGTTACATCGAACCGTCAAACGCCGCCTATTTCGCGCACCGCCGCTATTCGCAGGACGTGAAAGGCGACAAGAAAATGCTCTACAAAAATTCGATGGGCAACGATCCGTTTGTCATGGCGGAAACTTTTAAAGAAGTGCAAGCCTGCCGCAAATCGGGAATTATGATTAATACTTTTATGCTCGCCAGCGATTATTACCTCGTCGAATTTGTTAAACAGATGTCGGCAATGACACGAGGCAAAGCGTATTTTGCCAATCCGAATAATTTGACGCAGTTTGTTTTGATGGATTTTATGAAACGAAGAACGAGCCGCGTGAAATAAAAATTATGAACATCAAACAAAAACATTCGGCGAAAACCAAATCATTATTTCTGCTTCGGATTTGCAGAAACTCATCGAGATGGCACAAAAGGTCGAACCTATTGAAATCGAGATGGAAGAAGCCGATTTACAAACAAAAGACTTAATGCGTTTAGCGGAAAACGGTGGCGCGTTCGATTTTTTGCACGATGAGCGCGAAGACATTTACACGCTTAACGATTTGAAGGTGAGGTATAAATGAAACGCGGAAAAGTTGTGCTGACACCGTTTCCATTTACCGATTTGTCAAAAAGCAAAGTTCGTCCCGCTTTAATCGTGTCGTCGTCGCTGACCAAAAGTGCTGACGTGATTTTGGCTTTTATTTCGACTGTTTTTGATGCTTCAAATTTATCGCCGACCGACAAACTTTTTTTGGATACGGAAACAGATTTTGCCGCCACGGGTTTGAAAAAAAGTTCCGTTTTCAAAATGGACAAAATTGCCACACTTGAACGCTCGATTTTGCACGGTGAAATCGGCGAAGTTTCGGCAGCTCTGCAAGCCAAACTCGATGCCAAATTGAAATTAGCTCTTGAACTAAAATAAATTTATTAACATACCAGACGAGAAATCACAGTGAATTTGTGGCAAAAGTTAAGGAATTTCAAACTGAGAATTAAAACTTTGTTTCATACTTGCAACAATCTTTCTTCTGTATTATGATGTTTCCAATTTCGATCTTCCACGCGAAAATTCAATAAATTACAGGAGAAAATAATATGGCAATAAATGAAGGATTAATCGGTGAATTGGAAATGGAAGCGGCGACGACGCGCAAGGTTTTGGAAAGAATTCCGGCGGAGGTTTTTGACTGGAAACCGCACGAAAAATCAATGACGATGGGACGGCTGGCAACGCACGTCGCGGATATGTTCGCGTGGTATATTCCAACGCTCGAAGCCGACGAACTCGATTTTGCCGCCGGTTATGAAGAGCCGAAATGTGCGAACGCGGAAGATTTGACGGCGGTTTTGGACAAAAATGTCGCGGCGGCAACCGAAAGTTTGAGAAAAACGGACGACGAAACTTTGCGGAAATTGTGGAAACTTCGTAACGGCGAAAATGTCTTTTTTGAAATTCCGAAAATTCAGGTTCTGCGCGGAATGGTGATGAATCATATTATTCATCATCGCGGGCAGCTTTCGGTTTATCTGCGGCTGAATTCTATTCCCGTTCCGGCGATTTACGGTCCGAGTGCGGACGAAGGTTCGATGTAAATGTCTGTTAAATAAAAACAAAACGCGCCTGTTCTATTTTTATCGAAGAACAAGCGCGTTTTGTTTTTACCGTTGCGGAAATAAGTTTATACTGTTAAGTCAGAATCGTCTGCGGTAGCAGGCGGTTTAAGATAAAAGATTTGACCGATTAATACAATTATTCAATTTCTAACATTAAACCATCCGCTACTGCAGACGGTTATGACTCATCTAAAATGCTTTTTCGAGAACTTTTAACATCCGAACTTCACAATCAACGCGCAGATTTTCAGCGTTTTACTGAAACGCAGTTCGGTGATTTGACGGATTATTTGGAAAAGATGCAATCGCTTTGCGAAACGCCGAGCGCGGACATTTGGGCTAAATTGCAGGACAGAGATGACGCGGGCGCATTACCTTCGGCGGAGTTGGACACGGTAAAATCTTTTTCGTTTAATTTTGCGGAAAAGTGGCAAAACCACGAAGAAGCGCGAGCGTGGGCAAACAATATTCTGCAAAACCGCACGACGTTTGCGGCGGACGGAAGCCAGCTTTACGCCGAAAAGGAAACTTCGTTGCCGGTGGCGGCAATTCAAATCGGCTGGTTTGAAAATCCGCACGATGCCGAGCAGTCTTACGAAAAAAATGCTTTGTTTAAAGTTCTTTCACCCGAAAAACTCTTATCGCAGGACGAACCCGTAATTCCTGAAACAAAGGTCGGACAGTTTCGCTTTGAAGCGGAAGTCGAAAAGGTTGAAGATTTTTTACAAAAAAAAAGCGGCTGGCAATCTCGTGGCGAACGAATGCCGCTGGCTTTTTATGACGGCACTCTTCTTCTGTCAACGCCGCATCCGCAGACGAGTTTGCAGGTTAGTTTTACCAACAAATTAGTCGAACTCGTAAGAATTTCAATCGCCGCAAAAGTTCCGCTCGTCGGTTATGTTGACAGAAGTTATGCGCGTGATTTATTGACTTTACTCGATAATTTCGCAGGCAGCGCACTTTCCAACGTCAGAACGCATTACGACGCGACGATTCTCCACGCGGCGACTGAAAACTTTCCGCAAGTTTTGAAAAGTTGGGGCGACAGAACTTGTTTTTGCTACTCCAAACGGCGCGGTTTGAGCGCGTTTATTGATGTTGAAACAAACAGGTCAATCGTCGGATTTACATATTTGCAAACGACCTCCGACGGCGCACCGGCGCGGCTCGATATTCCGTCGTGGGTTTACGAAGCCGGACTTTTGGGTGAAGTTTTGGATGTTGTTCGCGCCGAATGCGTCATTGGTTTGGGTTATCCTTACGCGCTTGAAACAGCCGATCAAACGGCGGTGATTACAATGCGTGACCGCGAAGTTTTTCTCGGCGCATTGCAAGATTTTGCCGGACGTGAAAAACTAAAATTCAGCGTGGCGCGAAAAGCGGCGAGCAAAGGCAGAAGACGTTAAAGTAAAAAGGCAAAAGTAAAAAAGCAAAAGTGAAATCAAAGATTAAAGAAATCCGTAATCTGCATTCTGTGACAAATAACTTGGCGTGTTCCGCCTGTGGTGCGGCGGCGCGGCGCGGCGGCGCAAAGTTTTGTCTTGTTTGCGGAAAACTGCTTAAAGAAGACTATCAACCGCTTGACACAATTCGATCTTCTTATCATTTGCAGGGACAATCTTTTCTCATTGAAAACGCCAAAGGCGAAGAAATTACGGATTTATTTAGACAAAATGAAAACACAGTTTCACAAATGGCTTGGGCGTGTTTTGTTTATTCGCTCGTGCCGTATTTGGGAATTTTGTTTGTGCCGTTCACGTTTGTCATCAGCAGTTTCGGTTATTTTATTTACCTGCGTCATCCGCAACTCGGCGGGCGCAAATTCGCCCTCGTCAGTTTTTATTTGAGTTTTGTCGTTTTGGCGATTCAGATATTTCTGTGGTGGCTGCTGTATATCGTTCCCGAACTCGGACGGCAAATCTAAATTTTTCTTACGAATAAAGATTCATCGGTCTGGTTAAAAGCGCAATCGGGTCTTCGACATTTAATGCTTCGCGCACAAAAAACGGTTCGCCCGCCGCGACACCGATTAAACTGCCGAAATAGCGTGAGCGATTTTCGAGTTCATCAATAAATCCTTTGCTCGTCAGCCGCGTTTCGAGTTCATCTTTGCCGGCGTTCGGATTATAAAACTGCGATTTATGAGCGCGAATCGCCGCCGTTTTTTCTTCGAGAAAATCGGAAATATCCACGATAAACGACGGCGTTACACGCTGCGAAAAAATATTGTGCGCGACAATCGGCGCGGGCGTTCGTTCCTGCCCGAAATCGCCGTCATATTTCTGCATCGAACACAATCGCGCCGCTTCACGAACAAGCTGCACGATATGATTATGATCGGGATGCGGATCGTCGGCTTGATGCGTCAGCAAAATTTTCGGGCGAACACGGCGTAAAATTCTGACCAATTTCGTGCGCGTTTCTTCCGTCACCCAAACGTGACCGTCAGGCAATTCGAGATTTTCTCTCACATTTAGTTTTAAAATTTTTGCCGCTTCATCCGCTTCATCGGCGCGACATTCAACCGTGCCGCGCGTTCCCATTTCGCCTTTTGTCACGTCGAGTGCGCCGGTTTTGTAACCGAGCGATTTCATTTTCAAAAGCGTTCCGCCGACTGTCAACTCAACATCGTCCGGGTGCGCGAAAATTGCCAAAATATCTATTTCGTTCATAAACACAATTTACCACAAAAGAAAATTTGCCACGAATTACACGAATTACACGAACTGTTTTTAAGTTTGTTCGTGCAATTCGTGTAATTCGCGGCTAAAATTTATTTATGAAACTAACAATTCTTGGTTCGGGAACGTCAGTTCCGCATTCTGAAAGAAGTTCGTCAGGATTTTGGCTGGAAACCGAAAGCGGTTCACTTGTTCTGGATTGTTCGGCTTCGGCGATTCACCGGATGGCGCAGGAAAATCTGGATTGGGCGAATTTGGACGCGATTTGGATTTCACACTTTCACCTTGATCACGTCGGCGGACTCGCGCCTTTTTTGTTCGGCACAAAACGTGCGCCCGAAACGCAAGACAGAAAAAAGCCTTTGAAGGTTTTTGGGGCAAAAGGGTTAAAAAAACTGGTTAAATCTTTTGATGAAGCGAACGATTACAAACTTTTAAAGCAGCCTTTTCCGCTTGAAATTATCGAAGTCGAACCGCTCGAAAAATTTGAAATTCTGCCGAATGTTGAAGCCGTCGCGCTCGACACGCCGCACAATGATGAAAGTTTGGCGATTCACATTCGAGATAAAAATGACAAAACGCTTGTTTATTCCGCAGATACCGGATTTACAAAAGATTTGGGAACGCTGGCACGAAATGTTGATTTGTTCGTTCTGGAATGTTCATTTTTTAAGGAAAGTCCGGTCGAAACGCATCTTAATCTCAGCGAGGCGATTTATTTAATTCGTTATGCCAAACCGAAAAAAGCGATTTTGACACATCTTTACCCGGAATGGGACGCGGTTGATTTTCAAAAAGAAGTGCAAAAATTTTCGCCGCCCTGCGACGTTATCGAAGCGCGGGACGGCGAAAAATTTGAAATTTGAACAGATGACAACAAATAAATTTTTTTGATCTCAATTGATTGCCGACGAAATAATGTGGCTTTCGTCTAATTCAACCACATAGCTTTCTATGGCAGAATTTTGCGACATTGCAGGAGAATTTTGCGACATTGCAGGAGAAATTTGAGCTTTTTGCTTTTGCTTATTCCGCGCCTTTGCCGCATACATTCCTTTATCGGCGGCGATGACGATTTGATCGAGCGTTTCGCCCTGATGCGGGAAACAAGCCGCGCCCAAACTTACGCCGACTCTGGCAAATGCGGTTTCGCTGATCGGCAATGCAAAATCGCAAACGGCTTTTTCCATTCGCTGACATAATTCCTTCGCTATCGGTTTCCGGCACGATGGCGACGAATTTGTCTCCGGCATAACGCGCCAGAAAATTATAATCCCGAAGCTCCCCGCGCATTACTTTGCCGATTTCTCTCAGCAGAGCGTCGCCGATTTTGTGACCAAAAGTTATCATTTATAGCTTTAAATCCTTCAATTTGAGTTGGTGAAATGAAAAAGTGAATCCGGGTTCGATTTTGTGAACCGTCTGACGTTTTTTCAACACAAATCCGGTCGCGCCTTCACCGACTTTTACTCGTTTATTTTTAAGTGTCGAGGTGTTTTTGCCTTATAATGAGTCACTGAAGTCAACTCAACTTGTGTTCCAAAAAGCAGCGAATTAAACTGTCAAGTAATTACTGACAAATATCACGACTACATTTTTAAATGATAAAAAATCCATCAATTTGACTGTTCAAAATGACATATTTTTATTAGATTGACGAGATTGTAAGTTATAATCATATTTTAGGAGCAACCGTTGAATCAGTTAAAAGTTTCTTATTAAAGAAAAACAGATACGACTAAAAAAGCACTTTTGGTTGATGTTCTGATTTCCGAAGCGATTTGCGGATTTAAATTTACGGGAAAATAAAAAGATGAAAAAGGAAATAACAAAAAACCGAAATTTTACGGGAAAAAGATTAAAAGTTGGGAGATTTCCCAGTCTTTTAAGTCAATTGTTATATTCGTTTTTATGGTGTAGCAGCTTAATGATGCTCGGTTTTTGTTCATTCGTCCACGCTCAAACCAATGAAGAAGTAGTTCGTGTTGAAACAAATTTAATTCCTTTTGAAGTGTCCGTAACCGATAAAGACGGCAATCCTGTGCGCGGACTCGACGCGAAGGATTTTAAGATTTTTGAGGAAGGCGTAGAACGTCCGATTGAGTTTTTTGAACCGCTTAGAAAAAGCGATGAAAGTCGTCCGCTGTCCGTAGTTTTTGCGCTCGATGTTTCGGGAAGCGTTACTTCCGCCGAACTCGTGCGAATTCACGAGGCGTTGCAAAATTTTGTCAAAAGACTTGCCGATTACAATTCTTATTTCGCCGTGATGACCTTTGGAATGCAGGTTAAAACTATTCAGTCCTTTACGAATCGCCCGGAAAGACTTGAGAAATCAATTGATAAAATTTTGCGCGAACAAGACGGATTGTCCACGCATTCTTACGATGCGGTTGATGACGCAATCAGACTTATAAAGAAAAAATCGCCGCCGACGGTCAATCACAAAATCCCAAAACGCGCCGTTATTTTAATCACAGACGGCTTTCCGGTCGGCGACACGGTTTCGCCGAAAACCGTCATCGAACGCGCCAACCAAGCGGAAACAACCGTCTACTCGGTACTTTTGCCTTCGTTTTCGCGTCTGCAAATGGACAAAAAACCACTTATGACACCGCTCGAAGCCAGCGGTTTGCTGGAGAAAACCGGTGGACGCGCTTTTTACGCCACGCAGAAAAATTTTGAACCTCTGTTTAAATCCTTGGCGGAAGAGATAACTTCGTCTTACGTTATAGCATTCTACCCAAAAGACGAAAACCGCCGCGACGGGAAATTTCATCAGGTTCGGATTGAAGCTCCGAACGGTCTTCTGATTAAACAAAATCGGTCAGGTTATGAGATTGAACAATAAACCATTGTTTAGCGTTTATTACTCAAAATCGTCATCGTCATCTTCAAAATCGTCAATATCATTGGTGTAAATATCTAGTTCAATCGGGTCGAGTCCGACGATTTCCAATTCCGAACCGCATTCGTCGCAGGAAATAATATCGCCTTGTTCTGATTCGGCATCCACATAAACGTCTTCGCTGCATTCTGGGCAAGCTGTTGTTGGCATTTTATTTTTCTCCAGATAATTTTAATTATTTTTTTTCAAATCACTTAAATACCAAGTGATAAATTATTATATTTTTTAATCTAACTTTTTAGAGAACAGTTTGACAAGAGTTTTTTGCACAAAATTTTCAAATATAAGTTTTTCTCTGTCAGTAATTATTAGATATTATTGACTAAATTTTCAAATTTCAAATCTAAAACAGAAAAAATGCAATTTCCCTTAAAAGTAGCTGAAAACAAAGAATTTGATGTCGTCGGTTTCGGAACGAACGCGGTTGATTATTTGATTGTCGTGCCGGAATATCCGCAATTTAATTCAAAAATCGAACTCGAAAAATACACGCAACTGGCGGGCGGAGAAATTGCTTCAACAATGGTCGGCTTGCGTCGTCTGGGTTTGAAAACTATGTATGTCGGAAGTTTTGGTAAAGACCAAGCCGGCGATTTCGGCTTGCAAACCTTGATTGACGAAAATGTAAATGTTGATTTCGCCGAACAAATCGAAGGCGCACAAACGCAGATCGCATTTATTATCATTGATAAAAGCAACGGCGAACGAACCGTTATTTGGAAACGTGATGAAAAATTAGCATTTACGCCGGAGAATGTTCCGCTTGAAACTATGAAACGCGCAAAAGTTTTTCACGCCACGCCGCACGATACATTCGCCTGCGCGAAGATGGCGCGGGAGGCGCGAAAAAACGGCGCGATTGTATCTATTGACATTGATAATATTTTTGACGGACTTTTAGAAATGATTCCGCTGATTGATATTTTCATTTCGTCTTTGGAGTTTCCCGAAAAATTACTCGGAATTAAGGACAAAAAAGAATCTCTGCGCGAGATAAAATCGCGTTTCGGCTGTCCGATTGTCGGAATGACTTTGGGCGAAAACGGTTCGCTGATTTTATGTGAAAACGAATTTATCGAAACGAAAGGTTACGAAGTTCCGAACGGCTGTAAAGACACGACTGGCGCGGGCGATGCTTTTCGCGTCGGATTTTTGTACGGTTTGCTGACCGGCGAAACAATCGAAACGGCGGCGGAAATGGCAAATGCCGTCGCCGCGCTGAAATGCCGGGAAATCGGTGCGCGAACTGCGCTGCCTACTATTTCGGAAGTGCGCGATTTAATTGAAAATCGCTGAACCGTAAAAATTTTATGGAAATTTGAAAAAGCCAACGAATCAAAGTTTTCTGACATCATAAACAGCACAAGTTTTAACAAAATTTTTTAGCGAGATTGGCGAAATATAATGAATAAATTTAAGAAAAGTATCTTTCCTTTGGTCGGTTTGAGTTTAGTTCTCTTTTTATTTTCCTTGGCGGCGGCGCAGCAGCAAGTAAAACGCTCACAGTTCGATGTGTCAAATTACGTAATGGACGTGCAGCTCGTGCCGAACGAAAATAAAATAAACGCGACGGCTGACGTAAGTTTTACGACGCTCGAAGATGCCCGCACGGTAACTTTTGAATTGAACGGTTCGCTGAAAGTTGAAAGTATATCGCGCCAAAATTCAGTCGCTTCCGCAAATTTGCCGACGAAAAGTAAAACTCCGACGACAGCCGCCGCGCCGAATCAAATAACTTTTATTCAGGACCAAGTCGGCGTGTCCGATATAGGTCCGAGCGTCAAAATTGATTTGGGCGAAACCGTAACAAAGGGAACGGCGGTTACGCTGCGTTTCAAATACAGCGGCGTTTTGATTTCGCCTTCGGGCGGACCGCTTTTGACCAAAAGGCTCGCTTACATCGGACCGAACAACGGATATTTAATGTATGCGGCGCGTTGGTTTCCATTTCACGAATACGCGGCTGATCAGGCGACATCCGACATCACGATTTCGCTTCCGAGCGGTTACTCGCTCGTCGGTTACAGCGACACGCCCGTTTCGCAAACAGGCGGAAAATATCGTTTTGTTCGCACGGTTTCGAGTTTGGTGGGAAATTTCACTTACGGAAAATACGTCAATAAAAATCTTAAAT
>JBDTSO010000081.1:0-9651 GCA_039931085.1 Acidobacteriota bacterium
AGTTTAACGAAGTATCGTTTCCGTTCGAGTTTTGAATTTGCCGCGTTAAACCGCCCGCTACCGCAGACGGTTCTGACTTCCAGTATTCCCGAACAATCTCATAACCCGATGCTGTGTAATTATCAGTAAATGTCGCTAAAAATTCGTGTGCCGATTTGCCGTCGTAAAGCGGTGCAATAAGCGGTTGAATAATCGAAACCGTCCCGTCAAATGCCCGTGCATCGCTCCAAGTTTCGAGTTCGTGAGTGCTTGGAATGTGCCAATTGCAACGGGCGGAAGTTTCATCTTCTTGCAGACTTAAATGAGTTTTCCAAGCGACTTTATTCAAACTTTCGGCAAACTGAAAATCCGACGGTGAATTATAAACTGGATTTCCGCCAACAACTGCCAGCATTTCGACTTTTCCGCCGTTCATATCGGCAACCAATGACCGCAAAGATTCGAGATTGTTGACCGAATTTGCGTGAACCGCTTCGGTATAAAAAACGGTTTTGCTGACATTTCCGAGTTGCTCATTCAATATGTGAGCCATTGCGTGAACTGACGGCGGCTGATTCGTTCCCGCGATGATGATTGATTTTCCTTGATTTTTATTCAAATCTTTAACGAGTGCGTTAATAAATTTCTGCGTTTTCTCATCAAGCGGAGAATTTGAATTGTTGCTTAAGACGCCGATTAAATTTCGCCCAAAATTTTCGATTTCTGAAGCCTTCGTTGCAAGCCGATGATCTGCCATGGAACCCGTGATCGTCGGGACGCATTCAACCGAATAAAGCCGATTCATCTGCGTGTTTTCGCCTTTTCGGATACGCCGTTTTTTGCTGAAATCTCTCGCGTAACGCACTCGTCCCGGACTTTCGAGGAAAAAATCCGCGTCAAGAGATAAAATCACATCGGCTTGGTCAAATTTATAAATAGTTTCAAGCGGTTCACCGAAAGCTAAAATAGAACCTTCACGCTCATTGTCACGGTTGACAGGTTCGTATTGATGCCAAATTGCAGACGGAAAATCCTTTAATAAATTATTGATTTGAAAAGCCAGCGTCGGCGAAGTGGTATTTTCTGTCAAAATCCGCAAACCTGCACCTTTTTTTGCTTTTTGTTTCGCCAGATTTTGCCGCAGGTCAACCAAAAAATCGTCATAAGTTGTAATCCGCCCGTTTTGCAAAACTTCTTTAGAACGATCGGGATCGTAAAGCGACAAAACCGAAGCCTGTGCGAAAACGTCCGACGCTCCCAAACTTGCGGGATGAAGCGGATTTCCCTCAACTTTTGTCGGGCGAAATTCGTGGCTTTCCACAAGCAGACCGAGTGCATAACCGCCGTGCGTCATCACCGTCGCATAAAAAAGCGGCGCGGCTGGCGTAAAGTTTTCGGGTTGGCTGACATAAGGAATTATTTGCTCAACGGGTTGACGCAGATTGCAACTCGTAAGCCCCGCAAGTGCGATTGATGCTCCCATCAGACGCAGAAAATCACGCCGACTTAAAAGGCTTTCGGGCAGAGTTTTTAAATATTCGTCATTTCGCGTCTTCATAATTTATTTAATGGATAATTGATAATGGATAGTGGATAATTGAAGAAAAATATTACCCGTTATCCGTTATCTACCGATGACAAGTCGAACAATTCGTCAAAGTCTGTGCGTCTTTGATTTGATATTTTTTCACCAATTCCGCACCGAGTTGTGCCTGATTTTCGGGCTTTTGATATTCCATATTAAAAACTTCTTCACGCGGGCGGACTTGCATTTGCGGCTCGCGGTGGCAACTCAGACACCATTCCATAGTCAGCGGTGCGGCTTGATATGTTAAATCCATTTGGTCAATTTGCCCGTGGCAACTCTCGCACAGCCGACACCTTTGGCAACGTGAATCGAATGATTGAAATAAACAAAATTCTGCAAATTATGCACCCGCGTCCAATGAATCGGTTCGCCCGATTTGAAACTCGCCCGCACGGGTTCGAGCATCGGCGAAGTCGTGTAAATCTGCGAATGACAATTGATGCACGTCTGCGTCGGCGGCATTCCCGCATACGCTGATTTTTCCACGCTCGTATGACAATAACGGCAGTCAATTCCTTCTTCGCCGACGTGATGTTTGTGCGAAAACGGAATCGGTTGCTGCTGAACAATATTCTGCCTCGTGATATAAGGCGATTGAAAAATCTTCGTCGCCGCCCAAACTCCGCCGACCAAAACCACAAGAAAAATGAATATAAAAAGCCGCGTGATTTCGTTTGCGGACGGCTTAAAAAATCTATGTTCGTTTAGATTTTGTTTTTTCATTTCGGCAATTTGATCTTGTTGATGTCGAATCATACAAATTGAATCTGAAACTAATCTGAAAATTAAATGTTTTTTTTTCAGATTCGATTGTATTCAAAATTGACTATTGACACTCACGGCGGCGAGAGTAAAACTGGCTTTTTTGATATGCAGCGGAGAATTAAGTCCAAACATCATTCCCAATCCATCGCTCTTCACTCCTTGCTAAATTTATTCGTATCTGAAAAAACTTTCATAAAAATTTCAGATATAAATCAGAATCATAAAATAATATCTTAAAAAGACAAGGGAGAAATTTATGGCAAAAAATGCGTCAGATGTTTTGATTGAGGGAATTATGGGTTGGGGTGTGGATGTAGTTTGCTTATACATATCAAGCAAAGAAACCAAACTTACAGTTGAGAAAGGACTTGGTTTTAACCTAATCCTTATCTCGAACTGACGTTAAATACGATGGTCAGAAATGATTCTCGCTGGCAACCACAATTAAAACCACTTTCGGTTTGACTTTTAACACAGTTGCTTCGTGCGTGTTTCCGCATTTGAAAGATTATGGCTTACAAAGAAATAAAAGAAATCGTCGGACTGGTGATGCTCGGCGAAGGAATTACCGGGTTTTTCGCGCCGAAGAAATATTCTCTTTTTTGGAAAATCGGATATGCGCCAATCGAAAAATTAAAACACAAAGCCGCCGCCAAGCCGGAACTGATGCGGCTGATTTACGGGGCGGAAGCGGGCTTTGGTTTTTGGCTGGCGAGAAAGCAGTTTAATCGTTCGATTGAAAATAAGAAGCGAATTGAATAGTTTTTATGCTTCAAACGATTGTCGTAATTTCGTCGCTCGTCGCAGGCGTTTGTTCGCTGATTGTCGCCCTTGACGTGATTCGTTATCCGCAAAAGATGTGGATTATGAATTTCGTCCGGATTTTAACACCGCTTTATTCGAGCGTTCTCGGTTTGTTGGCGTGTTACGAATTCGGAAGGCTAAAGACGAAGGAATCGGGTTGTACGGTTGGATGGTAATTGTCACTTTTGCAATTTTCGGGCGTAAACTCGAAAAAACCGATCCGATTTTCCGGTTTATGATGCAGATTGCGATGCTCGCCGGATTTTTGACGCGTTATCCGGTCAACTAGTGGCTGTTGAAAAAGAAAGTTAAAGAAACAATGTAGAAATCCAGTACGAAAAAGTAAATAATTTTGGAAGAATAATTAAAAAAACTATGCAATTATTTTTGTTGCGGGCAAGGAAGTGAAAAACACTTGCTCGATTATTGTCAATAAAATTGCGCTCGAAAGGCTTTCAACAGTCGGTTTGATTTAGCAGAAATAAATCTTATTCGACCTACCTTAAAAACTTGGACTTATTGAGAATTTTTTGATAAACTGGTAGTTCAGCAAGTTTAATTGTTAGACTCCCCTTCTTAAAATTAAGTAAACAATTTGCTGAAAATAATACCGATTCAATATAAATTGTGGGTATAATAGTTGAATGAATTATGCAGTAGCATTAGTTTCTATTAAAACTGTTCTTTTTTAATTGTGGGATGAAAAAAGATTCGTTTTCGACCAAACTTTACAGAACGTCGGAGAATGCTTCTCTGTCTGGAGCCGGGACGGGAGTTCGCTCACGCCGTTTGATTCAGATTTCGGAAGATTATCTGGAAAAAATTCTAGCCGAAGTGCGCGGCAAGATAACCGAAGGTTTGTCGAGCGCGGCGGCAAAACTCATTTCCACGACATTGGACAATTATTCTCACACGCCGGACAACCAAGCCAAACTTTATCAATTGCTTGCATATACCTTAGAAACTCAGGGACAATATAAAGAAAGCCTACAAGTTATTGAAAAATATGACGATGAAGAACTGCTCGACAAACTTGACTTGGAACATCGGCTGCTGGTTATTATCCAACTGGCGATTTCTCTAAATAATACCAACGAACATCCGAAAGCGGTTGCGCTGCTCAATTACGCGCTCGAAGAAGCCGAAGCGGAAAATCTCAAACGATTTTACGGCGAAATTTATATCGCGCTGGCGCGTGTCTATCGTAAGCTCAACGAATTTCCGATTGCCCGCGACCACGCCGAAAAAGCCTTAAATTGCTATCGCACAGAAGGCAACTGGCACGGAATGGCGAACGCTTATCATATGATTGCGATGTCTTTTCACCAGGAAGGCAACAGCGAAAAGTCAATTGAATATTTTGATTTGGCGGTAAAAATCATCGGCGAACGCTCCGCACCTTATCTTCTGGGCAAAATTTATTCGGATATGTCGGGCGCGTTATGGTTTTTGCGCCGCCCGCAGGACGGAATCGCCTGTCTTGAAAAATCAATCAAGTTTTTTGAAAAAACCGAACATAAAATTCAATCAATCGCGGCTTACAATAATCTGGGTTTGAATTTGGTACTGATCGGCGATTGGGGCAAAGGCGAAAAGGCATATCAACGGGCGTTGGATTTGGCAATCGAAGCAAATCATATTCACGTTGCCGGAATTCTCGACTCGTTGGGCGAGTTGAAAATTTTGCGCGGCGACTTAAAAGAAGCAAAGAAACTACTTGAACGAAGCATCGTTTTAGCCGAAGAAGGCAAAAAGGAATGGTATCTAATACAATCTTTGAGAAACTTGGCACGTTGTTTTTTATTACAAGGAAAACTTGCCGAAGCCAAAGAAAAAGCGCAGGAAGCAATAAAGATTTGCAAAAAAATTGGCGAAACTCTGATTGCAAATTTGGCAAATCTCATTTTAGCGGAAGTTTATCTGGAAGAAGGCGAGTTTGACAAATGCGAACGCCAAATCGAAATGCTTGAAGAAGCCGACGCGAAATCGGATTTTTCCTTACTCGGCAATATCCAAAGAGTTCGCGGTCTGCTTGCCTTAAAATACGGCGACTGGCAATTAGGCGTTCATCATTTCAGCAGTGCCTTAACGATTTTTGAAGCGGCGGGCGACCTTTATCACAAAGCTCTGCTGCATTATTTAATCGGGAAAACCATTTTTGAAAATCAACCGCAAAAATCTGTCAAACATTTGATTTCCGCCGGTGAAATTTTCCGTAAACTCGGTATCGTGCCGATCAGCGAGGAAATTGAAGAAAGAGTTGAAAAACTCAAAAAAATCGTCAAAGCCGAAGACGATAAAATTGGCGAGAAAAAACCGACTACTGTAAGTTCGCAGCTTTTAATGCTCAGACTTGCGGAAGCGACAGCTTCGCGCGAACTGATTTTCCGCGAACTCGTCGCCATTTTGCGGCAAGAAAGTAAAGCGGACAAAATTATTGTCGCCGAAATAAACGACGAAAAAAGAATCTATCCGTTTATTACGCACGGATACACTCCCGACGAAAGCGCACAGACGACTGCCAAACTTCAGGAATCGTTTTACAAAAACGATTTGGATAAATTCAGCAAAGCGAAAAATGTTCAGGTTTTTCACCTTCGCGCACCGAGTTCGAATCCGGCTTTTTTGTTAATCTCGCCGCGTTCGGAAGCGATTTTGGAAAATGGCAGCTCGATTCAGCCGCTGCTGCGCGTCGTCGAACTCGGAATGGATGTTTGCGCTCTGCGCGATAAAGACAAATATCAAGCAGGCGATCAGGAAATCAGTCCATACACTTCAAACAGTTTGATGCCCGGATTTATTCATTCTTCGCCGGCGATGACTTCCCTTGTCGAAGAAGTTTATAAAATTCGTTCGTCTGACGTAACGGTTTTGGTTACGGGCGAATCGGGAACGGGAAAAGAATTAGTTGCGCGGGCGATTCATACGGTTTCTTCCCGTAAAGACAAAATTTTTATTCCATTTAACTGCACCGCCGTTCCGAAAGAATTAGCCGAAGGACATCTTTTCGGTTATCGCAAAGGCGCATTCACCGGCGCGGTTACGGATTCGCTGGGAATGATTCGCGCGGCTGACGACGGAACGCTTTTTCTCGATGAGATCGGCGATTTGCCGATTGATGTTCAGCCGAAATTATTGCGATTTTTGCAGGAAGGCGAAGTTCAGCCGATTGGCGAACGAAAACCGATTCAGGTTGACGTGCGCGTCATTGCCGCGACCAATATGCCTTTGGAAGAAAAAGTCGCTGACGGCAGTTTCCGCGAAGATTTATATTATCGCTTAAACGTCATTCGTCTGCGTGTTCCGCCACTGCGCGAACGCCGCTCGGAAATTCCGCCGATGATCAATTATTATCTGAATCATTATTCGGCGCGGTTTCATAAACGCGATCTGACGATTACGCCGCAAACGATTGATTTGCTGATGGTCGGCAGTTGGGAAGGCAACGTGCGACAACTGTGCAACGAAGTTCAGCGCATTGTCGCCCGCGCCGAAGACGGTGAAAAAATCACGCCCGACCATCTTTCGCCGGAAATCATCAGCAACGTTAAGGCGTTAGGTCCGCAAGATACAAACGGAAACGTCAAGCCGATTGCTTCTTACAACATTGCGACTTTCAACACGGGTTCGCACATCGGAACGCTCGGTGATGCCGTTACCGAACTTGAAACGCAATTGATCCAAGAAGCTCTGAAGCGTCACGAATGGAATATTTCCCGCGCGGCGAACGAACTCGGCGTTACGCGGCGCGGTCTTTATATGAAACTCGCCCGCTACGGCATCGAAAAAGCTGCATAATTTTCATTATTTTAATAAAAGTCAGGTCAAATCGTCCTTCAACTTGACTTTTTTTCTCAATGTTCGCTATTTTAATAGTTCGCTTCGAATAAATTTAAGTTTGAGCGACGGGCAAAACTAATTTTGCCGATTGTTTTCTAAATTTTGATACGATGCTAACAAAGAACTTTGCAGCCGAACGAACTACTACGACACGCTAAACGCAGCGTGTATTTCGCGTTTTGCATAAAGACGCAAGGCAAAGTCGCTCTTATCAAATCAAATCTTTTTAGTGGTAGTAACTTGTTAATCGTTAATTGTCGGTTTTCAGATTTGAAAGCGGTTTTGCTTTTGGACAATCTCTTTTTAAAAGAAATTGAGCGACAAAATATTAACATTAACAAAAATATGAGTGAGTTAAACGTAAAATTCGGGGAAAATCAAAAAAGCATTGCCGCGCCTGTTTCGGTGGCGGATGCTTTGAAATCGTTTGACCGCGATGCGGCGAAAAAAGCGATTGCGGCGAAAATTAACGGCGCGGAAGTTGATTTGAATAAACAGCTTAACGGTGAAATCGACGAAGTTTTGTCCATTGAGCCGATTTTGCCGGAATCGCGCGACGGTTTGGAAGTTATTCGCCATTCAACCGCGCATTTATTGGCGGCAGCGGTTTTGGATTTGTTTCCCGGCACGAAACTCGGTGTTGGTCCCGCGCTGATGGAAGACCCGCGTTACGGTTTTTATTACGATGTGATTGCGCCGCAAACTTTGACGATTGAGGATTTGCCCGTCATCGAAAAAAGAATGAAGGCGATAGCGAAGCAGAATTTGCCGTATCGCCGCGAAGATATTTCAAAATCGGAAATTCTCGACATTTTTGAAAAGCGCAGTGAACCGCTCAAAAAAGAACTGATTGAAGAAAAAGTTACCGACACGGCGAGCATTTATTATATTGACAACTCGCCGTTCATTGATTTTTGTTTAGGTCCGCACGTTCCGCACACGGGAAAAATTAAAGCCTTTAAATTATTAGCTTTATCGGGCGCGTATTGGAAAGGCGACGCTGAAAACGAGCAGATGCAGCGCATTTACGGAACGGCTTTTGCGACGCAGGAAGAACTCGACGCTTGGGTCAAACAGCGCGAAGAAGCCGAAAAACGCGATCATCGCAAGCTCGGCAAAGAACTCGATTTATTTTCGATTCAGGACGATTACGGACAGGGTTTAATTTTCTGGCATCCGAAAGGCGGGGCGATTCGCACGGAAATGGAAAATTATCTGCGCGAAGAATTGGTAAAACGCGGCTACGGAATGGTTTTCACGCCGCACATCGCCAAACGACAGCTTTGGCAGACTTCGGGACACGAAGAAAATTACGCCGATTCGTTATTTGAACCGATGGGAATGCCGGAAAAATTCGGCGAAGATACAGAATTTCGTCTAAAACCGATGAATTGCCCGTTTCACATCGGAATTTACAAATCGCATCCGCGTTCTTATCGTGAACTTCCCTTGCGTTACGCCGAACTCGGCACGGTTTATCGCGCCGAATTGTCGGGAACTTTGCACGGTTTGATGCGTGTTCGCGGTTTTACTCAAGACGACGCGCATATTTTTTGTACGCCCGACCAAATCACCGACGAAATCGGCGATTGCGTTGATTTTGCCTACGGCGTTTTCAAAACTTTCGGTTTTGAAAAGTTCAAAGTCGAACTTTCCGTGCGCGGCGGTGCTGACAATAAAGGTTATTTGGGTTCTGACGCGGATTGGGAAAATGCTGAAAATGCGCTGGTTAAAGCGTTGAACAAACGCGGTATCGAATACGAAAGAATCGAAGGCGAAGCGGCGTTTTACGGTCCGAAAATTGACATCAAAGTCGAAGATTCAATCGGGCGTTTGTGGCAATTATCAACGGTTCAGTTTGATTTTAATTTGCCCGAACGCTTTGAAATGGAATACGTCGGCGAAGATTCGCAAAAACATCGTCCGGTGATGGTTCATCGCGCTCTGTTCGGTTCGGTCGAAAGATTTTTCGGCGTTTTAATTGAACATTACGCCGGAGCATTTCCCTTCTGGCTCGCTCCGGTGCAAATCACGGTTTTGCCGATTACCGACAGAATCAACGATTACGCCGAAAAGATTGCGAAAGAATTAAAAGAAAACGGTTTCCGCGTTGAAGCCAATACAAAATCTGATAAGATAGGTGCAAAAATACGCGACGCACAAATACATAAAATTCCGTTTATGCTCGTCTTGGGCGATAAGGAACTGGAAGAAAACAAAGTCGCCGTGCGCGAACGAAAGACAGGCGACATCGGCGCGATGACGTTGGACGAATTTAAAGAAATGGCGCGAAAGTTGAACGAAACACGCGCTTTGGAAAACGGTTGAGTTCAAAGTTCCAAGTTTAAGGTTGAAAGTTATTTTTCTTAAACTTGGAACCTTAAACTTGGAACTTTGAACTAAAAAAAGAGAGGTGAAAAAATAGCAAGCAGATACAGCAGAAATCGCAACCCGCGTTTTAGGGGACCGCAACACCGCACAAATGAACGCATCAGAGTTCCGTCCGTAAGAGTGATTGACGAAGACGGCGAACAACTCGGCGTGATGGATTCGCGCGACGCGGTTCAGAGAGCGCGTCAGGAAGGCAAGGATTTGGTGGAAGTTGCGCCGAATGCCAAACCGCCGGTTTGCCGGATTATTGATTACGGAAAGTTTCTTTACGAAGAAAAGAAAAA
>JBDTSO010000082.1:0-9632 GCA_039931085.1 Acidobacteriota bacterium
TTTCGATTGACTGCAACTGACCTTCGACGAGTTTGACGCTGCGTTCGAGTTCGTCGAATGACGCAATACGGCGTTTTAAGATTTCAACATTTGTTTGCTGAATGCGTTTTGTTTTTTCGTCATCCGCATTTTCGGCGGCGCGAAAGGCTTGTGAAAGCTGATTGTGAACGGCTTGACGGTTAATGGATTTCAAATGCTTTTTACGGCGGCGATAAACGTCCAGCAAATCAACAAAATCTTCCCAACGCTGATCAAGTGTTACAAGATTTGTCGGCAATTCACGCGCACCTGTAAATTTGAAATAATTTTCCTGAATTTTATCTTTTTGGTGTTCAAGATAAAGAACTGCTTCGCGTTCGCGCGGCGTAAAAGAATTAATTAACTTTTTACGATTGGCGACGGCGAGTTCACGAAGCCGATCTTTTTCACGCTGATTGACCAGATGACGATAAGAGGGAAGCTGCGGAACGATAAACAAATAAACAACTTCAAAAAGAAGCGCGATTACCAGAGGAATAATGCTTTGCGTATAAGCCGCGGCAACTGCAAAACCTGCCAAACCCCAAAAATTAACCGGCTCTTTGATAGCTTCTTTGGCGTAAGAAGAGTTGAATTTATTAATTTCCTGTTGATATTTTGCTAAATCTGCCATAACTATTACTAGATGCTAATTTTGCCGTTTGAGTTTTGCCAATTCCGTTTTTAATTTTTCAATTTCCGATTCCATTTCTTCCATCGTCGGTAAGATTTTTTTTGTTTCGGGATTAAAAAGCCGAAGCGTTTCGCCCGTGTCAACAATTTCCAAATCAAGCGCGGGACTAAAAATTCTACCTTCTTTGATTTTTACATCTTCAAATTTGCCGTCTTTTAAATGATAAGCGACTAAACCGTCGCGCAGATAATCATATTCGGGATCGAAAATATAATACTCTTTCACGCCGAATTCCTGATAAAGAAAATACTTTTTCTGCAAATCATCGCGCCACGTTCCGCGTGAAGAAATTTCAAAAACAACATCGGGAACTTTGTCCTCCCAAAGTTTGAAAACACGGCGCGGATTTTTGTGAACTCCTTTAACAACCATCACATCGGGCGCAATTGATTTTCGCGTATTGCCTTTTTCATAATAAAACATCATATCGGCAATGACGGCAACATCTGCTTTATCGGAAAAATAATTTCGCAAAATTCCGTAAAGATTGAAAATCGTATTGATGTGAATTTCGGTTTCTGCCACAGGTTTTCCATCGGATTCAGGATAATAAACTTCCTTTCCGCCATTTTTTTGCGGCGGAGCAAGTAAAGAAAATTTATTTATTTCAGAAACTGTAACACTCATTTTTCTTCTTCGTCAGTTTCGCTTAAAAGAGATTGGTCAAGCATATCGGCATCATTCACCGCTTGCGAACCGGCGGAAATTTGTTTTCCGCTATTTTCCGAACCTTTTCCGAGCAAACCCATTTCTTGTTTATAAGCAAGCAGTTTGTCCTGAAGCTGAATATCCATCGCTTCGCGCTCGATGTCCTGCATTTGCGTATCAACCGATGACGAACCGAGTTGGAGTTTGGCTTCGGCGGCAGCGACGCGGCGGTCAATTTTTTCGCGCATTTCGTTGAAGGTCGAAGCGTCGTCGCCGATGTTGAAGGTTTCCATCGTCTGCGCGAGCTGTTCCTGCAATTTGGCTTGTTTCGACGCGCTGATGAGCTGCATTGCTTCCGCCGAACGCTTTTTCATATTCAAAACATAGTTATCGCGCGCTTTTAAGGCTTGTTTTGAAGCGTTGGCGGCGTGGTCGAGCTGCGCCGAAGTTCTATCTAAGTCGAGCTGTGCCTGCCCGAGCTGCCCGATATAAGCCGTCGCAATATCGTCGCGTCCCATTTTAACCGACGCTTTTATTTTTGAATCGAGGTCAACCACCTGAGTTTCGAGATTTTCCCTGTTCTTCATCAAAAGCCGTTCCGTCGCCATCACCTGCGCCACGGAATTATTGAGTTCCGGTACGCGGTCGCGCATATCGCGGATGGTTTGCTGAAGCACCATTTCCGGGTTCTCTACCTTGTCCAAAGCCGCGCCCGTTCCCGCGCGAAATATCCTTTTTATTCTCGCCCACAATCCCATTTTTATTATCCGCTCCTCAAAAAATTGCGTCCAAAAGCTCCATCATATAAAACTTTACGATTGTAATTTAGCCAAAGTTGCAAATTACGATTTAAGTATATCAAGAAAAAGACGTAAGCAGAAATAAATAGTTACAAATTTTAGGAAACCTCCAGACCTGCTTCCCGTAATGGTTTAAGGCATATAATTTGAATACTTGAAGATGCAATAAATAATTGAACCCTGTGCGAATTTTGAAATTTCTATTTGGTAACTATTACTCTGACAAATCCTTTTACAAAAGATAAACGCATAATCCACAAATTCGATTTATCTTCATTGAATTCGACCTTTGCTAAAGTTCCGCCCAAAAATGTTTCTTTTCCGATAAACTCTTTTAGGTCAATTTTTTGGTCAAACAACACGGTTTCAAATGAATGAATTGCTGTTCCTTCTTTGTTGGTCGCCGTTACGCGCAAAGCGTTGCCGTTGTTTTTAACCGTGCAGATGTAATTTAAAACTCTGCTGCAATTAGCCAAAAATTGACGCGGAGGCATTATCATTTCTTCACCGATGAAACTATCCGCCGCATTTTTCAATTCGTTCCGCGCCGTTTCTTCTTCGCTCGATTTTTTCGCCTCCGAATAAGCGATAACTTTTCCCGCCAATGAATACAGATAAAAATAACGGAGTTGGGCGAGTTGTTTTTTCTCGTTTTCGGTTTTTGTGCGCTCTATCAAGCGGGAAGCGAGCAGTGCACTATTTTCCCAATTTTCATCCCGAAGCGCATCGTTCATAACTTGCCAATCTTTATCGGAAACTTCCGTTGCCGTTAAATCTGACGGAGTTTTTTCATCCGACTTTTCGACTTTCACAATTTTTTGAGCGAAACAAAAAGTTGCTGATAGACAAATAAAAACTGACAAAAAAACAAGTTTTTTCATAAACAAAATTCAGCGAACTTTAACTGTAATTTCCTTTCTGCCGCAAGGTGCTTCAAAAATACCCGTAAATATGCCTTTATTCCGACTTACGGATTTAATAATAAAAAATGCGCGACCCGAAAGCGCACCTATTTCCGGCTCGTATGTGATTTCAACATCTGCCGGATTGCTCGATATGGATTTAATCTTTTTAACATCGCCGCCGTTTTCAAATCCGACCAAAATTCCCAAACTTCCGCCGTCATTTAATATCGAAACGGATTCCTGACTGGTTATTATTTTGCATGGCTGAACGGCTTCGGTTTTTTCTTCCCCGACGATTCGCGGTCTTGTTTTGGATAAGTTTTTTTCAATAGTATTTTTTGTCGTAATTTTTTCCGTCGAATTTTTATTCGGAATCACTGCGCTTGATTCGCTCCCGACTTTTGAAGTTGCCGTTTCCTTCTTTTTCGACACTTCAGTTTTCGGAACCGTAATAATAATCGGATCAAAAACGGAATCCGGCAAACGACCCGGCTTTACTTCGGCAATTTGATTTTCGACCTGCTTCGTATTATTTATTTCAGTTTTTGTCTCGGATGTCGGAGGATTTTCCGACGTAGATTCCGTTTTTAATTCTTCGGGCGTTGGGAGAGATTCGGGCGTAGATTCCGTTTTTATATCCGGTGTCGGAAGTGGTTCGAGTGTCTGTAATCTTTCGATTGCCTTTTCAGATGTTTCTTTAACTTGCGATTGGATTTGCGTTTGCGGCGAATCTTCAGGAATCGGAGTCGGTTCAATAGAAGCCATATTGTTTGGCTTTTCTTCAGTCTTTGCCGGATTCTCCTTTGTTAGGTTGGTCAGGGAAGTTTCTGTTTTGATGATTATAGAAGGCGTTTCCTTCGTTTCCGGTGTCGGCGAATTTTCGGGTTTTGTCGTTTCAGTTTCCGGTATCGGCGACGACTCAACCGCTGAATCTCCCGTAACCTGAGCGACTGCTTCAGATTGAACAGGCAAATCAGCGATTGCTGATTCCGGTCTGACTCCGATTTTATCGTCTAAGCCATCAAGAGTTCCATTAATTTTTTGGTAAAGAACTTCAATGATAATACGCTTTGACAGTTCAGGAGTGCCGCTTGTGTAACTCTTAAAATATGCGTCGAGTGCTTCGTCAGATTTGCCTTCTCCTTGAAGTGCCAAACCAAGCCGCCACATCGAATCGCGCCACCACGAACTTTTTTCCGGCAATACGCTCAATGCACGTTTGAACCGCGTAACGGCTTCATCCGGTTTTTCCTGTTGATATAATGCCCAACCCGTCAACTCTTCAATTCTGCCGCGCAAAATTTTGGAAAGTGTCTGGCGCGGAATATCGGGAACTACAACCAACTCGTTTCTTGACAGAGCGAGTGTGCGGCTTTCGTAAAGTTCATCGGCTAAAACTGCCGCCGCCGCAGTCGGCGAGTTTAACGCCGCCTCAACTCCGCCGACTGCAGCTTGTGTCAATTCTAAAGCCTTCGGTACATCGGTTCTTTTTTCCAGAAGTCGGCTCGCCGCATAAAGACGGCGATATAATTTCATTTCATCGTTACCTTTTACAAAATTATCTGCTTCTTCCGAAGTAATTTCCCTGTTAATATTTGATGAATCGAGTTGTTGTGAAAAATTAAGCAGTGATTTTAATCTTTCAGCATTTTCGGCATCGTCAGCCGATGACGGTTCAAAAATACTCGCGCGGCGTTCCGCCGCCAACAGTTCGATAAAACTTTCATCCTGTTTTGCCACACGCCCGCCGAGTTTTGTTTGAATTTCTCCGTTTTTAACTGAAAAAGTTTTTTTCAAACCGTTAGCTGCTTCACGGTAAAAACCCGCCGCCAATCTCACGGAAGCGAGTTCGTAATCGAGCGTCGGAAAATTTCCGAACTGCCGTGCCGCAAGCAACGTGCGTTCGGCTTCCGGCAGACGTTTTTGTTGAACTAAACCGCGTGCCAGCGCAATATGCGCCCAAGTATAGCGCGGTTCTACATCAACCGCTTTTTGCCCAAGTTCAACGGCTTTCGCGCCGTTTTCGTGCGCCGCATACCAGTAAGCCGCGCCGACCAGCAAAGGTAAATTGTTCGGATTGCCGGTGAGCGATTTCGCCATTTCCGCTTCGGCTTCGCTTCTTTTATCAGCGTCGAAAAGCGCGAGAATCAAACCCGTTTCCGCCGCAGGATCGGCGGCATCTTTGGCTAAAATTTCACGATATAATTCAACTGCTTCCGACGGTTTTCCGACGGCGCGTTTCATTTCCGCCAAACTGCGCCTTGAAACAATTGATTCATTATCGAGTTCCAATGCTTTAGCATAAGCGTTCGCCGCGTCCTCCAACTGAAAATTTAACCGGTTGGCGAGTCCTAAAGTTTGATATGCGGCAGGAAAATTCGGTTCAAGTTCGATTGCTTTATCGGCAAGCCGCTGCGCTTCTGCGGCGTTTTCAGTGCCGATGTAAAATGTTGCCAGACCGAGCAGTTGTTTGGCGTTTCCATCAATTTTTTCTTCAATCAGTTTGGCAACTTCATCCGCCGCGCCGCGCCGACCTCGAAAGAAAATATTGGTTGGAATTTGCAGAATAATTTCCGTAAAAAGTTTGTCCGAAATAGGCTTTGGTATGCCTTTGACAGCGAGTTTAAATATTTCAATGCCGCTTTGTATATCATTGGTGCGTAATTTTTCATCGGCAATTTGGGCGCGTCCGCTGACAATTAATTCCTGTGCGTGAATTTTCTGTTCCGATTCGGGAAACTCGGAAACAAATTTTTTCAGCGCAGTAACCCGCTCCGCCGCGTCGGTTTGTGCGACAGCCTTTTCAAATTCTTCTTTTTCACTAACAGAACTTTCAGGAACGGTTTTGACCAATTTTGTTTTGGAAACATTCTTAGCCGTTTTCGGCTTTTGTGCAAAAGCCGACAGCGAAAATAAAACTAATAAAAATATAACTGCTGAATTCTTCATAAAATCGTCAATCATTAATCATTAATCATCAAGAGCGAAATGCAATTGTCGATTTAAGATGTATGATTAAATAAATATTAAAATAATATCACGAAATTGCATTTATTAAACTACGGTTTTATGCTCTAAAGCAATGGATGAACTCGACGAAGTTTGGACTCAAAAGATAAATGAAGCCGTTAATCAGGCGCGAAGCGACGGGCGCGGCGATGTTGCCGATTATCTCGCTCTGAAAATTTCAAATGACGCGCTTCGTTCAACCGGCGTGAAATGGCTTTTTGATGCTCTAGTCGAAATTGCTTCTTTTACCAATCGAAATAATTCAAATATCACGATGGAAAATGAAAATCCACACCGTTTCGCTTTCGGAAATGCCAATCTTGTCGGTTCGCTTTTACGTTTTCGTCAAGGTGTAAGATGTTTGACGCTCGAAGCGGGTTGGACGCGAACTCCAAACGACGGGTTTATGCGCGGCGGCGCATTGTCGTGTGCGAAACTAACGCATTTCGGCATCAGCAAATACAATGCCGACCTTTTACTCGTGCATTCCGATAATTTATTAAACTGGATTTCGGTAGATAAAAACGGCGGCAAAAATTCCTTTGATTCAACTCATTTAAATCGGCATTTTAAAATTTTTACCGGCGAAATATAGATTTGGAATCAAACAAAAATTTTTGTTTATATTTATCGCGGCACAGTTTATAATCAGGACAGCTAACGGAAATAATTTTAAGATAAACGAGGAAAACTAAAATGACAGACAAAAAACAGGAAGATTCACAAAAACAAAAAGAAGACAACGAAAGAGCGGGCGGTTTAGCCGGAGTCGGCGCGGGCGTAATTGCCGGAGCGCAGGTTGGAACGGTTTTAGTTCCGATTCCGGTCGTTGGAACATTTGCCGGAGCATTAGTCGGCGGCGCACTCGGAAGTCGTGTTGGCAAAAAATACGGCGGCGCACTTCTTGACAAAATGAATTCAAAAAGAGAAGCCGCGCCTGAGGTCGGGAAAAAAGATGTTACGGCAGAATTGGAACGGCTTGCCAAACTTCACAAACAAGGCGTTTTGGACGATGCCGAATTCAAAGCGGCGAAAGCTGCTTTACTTAATATTTAAGTTATTCCACAGTTTAAAGTCCAATATCCAAAGTTTTAAGCTTAAGATAAGCTAACTTTGGATATTGGACTTTGGGTTTTAAATGCCTTTGTTTTGAAATGGACTTTCCCATTCGGCTTCTAATACCAAAACCATTTTAATTGGTGTTTTAAGTCAGAACCGTCTGCGGTAGCGGACGGTTGAAGATTATCTTTTGAACTTTTGATAAACGGCTCAAATCGCTAAGTTAAACCGTCCGCTACCGCAGACGGTTCTGACCTGCATAGCAAACCTTCTCAATTGGTTTTGGTATAACTATAAACTCATTTCAATTTGCTTTAACCTTATGTAATAACTACAACAAAATTATTTTTGTGTCGAATGTTCGATTAAATTTTTTATTCTTCTTTATTCTACTCATAATAAAAAAAGAGTTCCGACTGCATTACTGCAATCGGAACTCTAATCCTAATTCGGCTTTTATACCGAAAACTATTGGTTATTGATGACTTGCAGGACAGAATACCGGCACGTCAGATCCGATACCGAAGTTCATTCCCTGGAAGCTATTGTTCGAACCACTGTTCAACCAATACCAAGTTCCTGCTCTAAAGACTACGATGTCATCTTTGCCGTCGCCGTCAACGTCAGCCGGGACAGGCATATCGCTGGCAATACCGAACTGAAGTCCGGTGAAACCGGCAGTTGATTGCAGCAAATACCACGTTCCGCCGCGATAAACAGCTAAGTCTGTTTTGCCATCGCCATCATAATCGGCAGCAACAGGGATGTCAGTCGAAATTCCGAATTGAACTCCCTTGAAGCCATCGCGTGATTGCAGCATATACCATACGCCGTTTGACGGACGATATACAGCAGCATCTGTTTTGCCGTCGCCGTCGTAGTCGCCTACAACCGGAATGTCGCCTTTCACGCCTAACTGAATAGTCGTAAAGTCGGCACCAGGTGTTCCTGACGGACGATAGTAGATGAAGCTTTCATCTCCGACATTCTTGCCTTCACGATAAACCGCCATATCAGATATGCCGTCGCCGTCATAGTCGCCTACGACAGGGACATCGCTGCTAAGACCGAATTGAACAGGTAAGAATATACCACTTCTGCTATTCAGAATATAGAAATAGCCTTTGCCCGTGTCTTCAACACGATAAACAGCAACGTCAGCTTTGTGGTCGCCGTCATAATCCGCCGAAACGAGTTTGTCGCCTTTAGCACCAAACGGCACTGCGGTGAAACCTAATTCCGAACGATTAATATACCAGTTTCCATCACGGAATACTGAAATATCAGCTTTGTGGTCGCCGTCAAAGTCATACGCCGTCGTTGCTCTCGATGTTACCGGAGGAGCGATAGGTGTTTGCGAGTTGACGAATTCGATTTCAGTCGTAGAAGGATTGAACACGCCGCCGCTTGTCGAACCAGCAAGAATTCTCACTGTTCCGGTTCCGCCGGCTAAACTAACCCCGGTTAAAGTTCCGCCGCTGGTCGTTCTGATGCCTGTTACGCCTGTTCCAGCCGATGTTCTCTCGGTAACTGTTACTAATGAACCGACATTAAATACCGGAACACCTTGAACTGTCGGACTGAATACTCCGCCAACCAATACACAGAAACCACCCTGAGCCGCAGGACCTGCCTGAACTGTTATTCTTCCAGTACGTGTATCCTCTTGTCCCGGGAATGTTCCTTGAAGACGATCAATAGAAACATCGAAGGTGAAAGGTGTGCCGATAGCAACACCGGTTCCGGCGATTTTACAAATCTTCAAGAGACCCGGTCTGAAAACGAAGTTGGTATATTCAACTTCAACTACTTGTCTGCGAACCGGAACTACTACTGTTCTGACAGTACCGTTCGGCGGGAAGTAAATATTTCCTGCAATCGCCGGACTGGTAAAACCGGATGTAGATCTAATTCTCGCAACTCTGATTTCATCACCATTTGCATTCGCAAGCGGTCCATTTTCGGTTACGGTTACGTCTGTTCCGACCAGGAAGGTCTGTGAACTGAGAACCGAACCTGTTGCATCAGGAACAAATCTACAGAAACCGCCCTGAGCGGCAGGACCGGCTTGAACATCAAAGGTTCTGCTAACTGTAGAAGCAGACGATGCACCGGTTACAGGATCAACTACGCGTTCTAAACCGGTAACGGTAAAGTTGAATAAAGTTCCTTCAGCGATGCCTGGTCCGGCAACTTTACAAATTTTAACTTGTGCCGGATTCGAAGCGTTAAAGAAGTTAAACCTGGTTTGGTTACTGGAAACTCCTGCTTCATAGATTGTTGCTGATACGATGCCCGCAATACTTGTGTTGTTAATAATTTGAACAGTCTGCAATCTGTCTGCCGGGGTTGTGTTTGCGCCCACAAAGAAGAAGCCGACTCTCGCCAATTCAGTAACGATTGCCGTTCCTGAACGCGGATTTCCGATACCGGTACTTGGAACTGTTACTGCAATCGGTCCGGCACAGCCGCCAACAGGAACTGTAATCTGTTGAAGCG
>JBDTSO010000083.1:0-9500 GCA_039931085.1 Acidobacteriota bacterium
GAAGAATTGGCGTTGATTCATCAAGTCGGCATCAAGGTTTGCGTCATTCACGGCGGCGGCAAACAGCTTTCCGAACTCGCCAAAAAACTCGGAATGGCACAAACTGTTATCGAAGGTCGGCGCGTTACGGATGATGACACGCTCGAACTGGCGAAAATGACTTTTGCAGGCAAAATCAACACTGATATTTTAGCTGCGCTGCGTCGCCGAGGTATCGCCGCCGTCGGACTCTCCGGCGTAGACGGCAATATTATTCACGCCGAAAAACGTCCGCCGAAAGAGATAATAAATCGCCAAACCGGAATCAGCGAAACCATTGATTTCGGCAACGTCGGCGATATTCTGGAAATAAACACCGAACTTTTGAGTTTGCTGCTTAATGCGAATTATTTGCCAGTTGTTTCTTCGCTCGGCGCGGATGCGAACGGCTCGGTTTTTAATATCAACGCCGACACAATTGCTTCGGCAATCGCCGTTCAGCTTAAAGCCGAAAAACTGGTTTTGTTGTCCGATGTCAAAGGCATTTATCTCGACGCAAATGATGAAAATTCAAAACTCTCACGTCTTACGGTGCGCGAAGCCGAAAATTTAATCGAAACAGGAAAAGCAACGGGCGGAATGATTCCGAAACTCGAAAGTTTGATAAAAATTCTCGAAAATGGCGTAAGATCCGCACATATTATCAGCGGAAATGACCGAAATGCGCTACTTTCCGAAGTTTTTACCGATGAAGGAACAGGAACGATGCTAATCAATTAAAAATGTTGCTAATTTCTGAAAAATTGAAATAAATTGACGATTGTAACTTTCGATTTTTTATAAACCTGAAAATAATTCTGCTAATATTTATGATAAAAAAGATAGTAAAAATCTCTTATTTTTTAGCTATTTTTCTTTTCATCTTGAATCTTTCAGCTTCGGCGCAGAAAAAAGAAAGAATTGAAGTCGTTCCGACAATTTCGACGGAAACTCTCGCGGGCAAATGCCAAAAGTTCACATTGGGAACGCTGACACTTTTTCTCCAGCCGGAATATCCGCAGGAAGCAAAAACGGCGCAAATCGGCGGAACGGTTACAGTTAGCGTCAGCATTGATGAAACCGGAAAAGTTTCGGGTATAAAAAAAGTTGAAGGAACCCGAGTCTTACAAAATGCCGTGATAAACGCTGTGCAAAAGGTAAAATTTACGCCGACTGTTTGCGACGGCGTTCCAAAACCGGTTAGTGGTTTGCTGACTTATAATTTTATTCCGTATATTTTTACCGAAACTTATTTCAAGCCGGAAAAGATCGAGGATTTTGCCGATATAAAAAGAGATTCGCCGTTTTACGAAGCCATTCTCGATTTGACCGAAAACTATCAACTCGCCTTCGGTTACGCCGATAAAAATTATCACGCTGACGCGCCTCTGACACGCGGCGATTTTGCTGAATCTCTAAGATTAACCCTCGACTTGCTTTCGGAACGTGCTAAAATTATTAACAAAATTCCAGGTAAAATTGGATTATTTTATTCTTATAATCCGCAAAATATAATTTCTGCCGACAAAATCAAAGATATTGACAGGAAAAAAAATCCGTATTTCGATTCGGTTAAAATTCTTTTGGAAAAATATCAAATTGTATTAATAAACGACAGCAAGAATTTCAACGGAAATCTTCCTTTAACACAAAACGAAGTGATTGATTTGTGGACGAAAATCTTCGGCGCGGAAGCAATTCCGGTAAATTTTGAAAAGATAAAAACTGGCGACCGGATTTTTACACGCGGCGAATTCGCGCTTTTTTTGCAGGAAAGCCTCAATGTTTTGACCTACAAAGTTTTGCCTTGACTACTGCCGATTGATTTACTCTTTTGTGATAAAATTTTCCTGATGAAACTCGATCTTCAAACTCCGCTTCTCGACCTTTACAAATATGATCTTGCCAATCTTTCGCAGGCAATGGCGCGAAAATTGGCGATTGCGGCGGCAAATTTTGCGTATAAAACAGATTTGACCGAAGCGACGGTAGAAGATTTGCTCAATTATTTTCCGACGCGCTACGAAGATCGTTCAAATTTGATTCAAATTGATGAACTTTACGACGGTTTGGAAGCGTCTTTGGAACTTTACGCACGGGTTTCGGGCGGCTTTCGCGTTGGGAAAAATCGGGGTCCGAAAGCTCCGCCGCTGTATATTTTTGAAATTACGGCGGGCGACGCGGAAAGAACGCGCAAACCGGTCGTCGTCTGGTGGTTTGTCGCCGGAAAACAAGGTCATCACGTTATAAATTATCATAAAAACCGCTTTGACCGCGGCACACGCTTTGTCGCTTACGGCAAATGGGAATGGGACGCGCGAAAAAATACTTACGCACTTCGTTTGAACAAACCGGACGAATTGGAGATTTTGCCGAATTTTGAAGACCCGGAAGGTTTCGGACTTTTAAAAAATTTATTACCCACAGAGGACATTTCTTCAGAGTCCAAAGTCCAAAGTCCAAAGTCCAAAGTTTCAGATGAAGATGAAGAATTAGAAGATATTGACAATCCAGAATTTGCAATGATTCATTCGGGTCGCTGTGTGCCAATTTATCGCAAATTCGGAGTTTTTCAAACAAAAAGACTGCGCGAAATTATTTTCAATATTTTGCAAAATCTCGATAAATCTTCGGTCAAAGAAACGCTACCGGAAGATTTATGCAAAAGACAAAATCTTATTTCACGCGCTCAGGCGATTGAAGAAATTCATTTCCCGCCCGAAGACACAAATATTTCCGAATATGCGATGGCGCGAAGCGAAGCGCACAAACGCTTGATTTTTGAAGAATTTTTTTGGGTTTCGTTTGCTCTGCAATTAAAACGGGGTGAACGCAAACAAGAACCGAAAGGTACGATTATCGAAATCAACGACAAAATAAACGAAAGAATCCACGCGCTTTTGCCGTTCACGCTGACGGGCGCACAGGACAGAGTTATTAAAAGAATTTTTGCCGATTTGCAGTCGGACGCGCCGATGAATCGGCTGATTCAGGGCGATGTCGGCAGCGGGAAAACGATTGTTGCATTTTTGGCGATGTTTGCGGCGATGGAAAACGGTTATCAAACCGCGTTGATGTCGCCGACGGAAATTCTCGCCGAACAGCATTTTAGAAATGCCAAAAAGATTTTTGAAAATTCACCGTATCGCGTCGAACTTTTAACCGGCAGTTTGAAAGCCGCCCAAAAACGCAAAGTGCAGGCTGACATTGCAAGTGGTGAAGTTCACGCTGTCATCGGCACACACGCTGTTATTCAAGACGCGGTGGAATTTGAAAGATTGGGCGTGGCTGTAGTTGACGAACAGCATCGTTTCGGCGTTCTCCAACGCGCCGAACTTCGCGCCCGCGGCTACAACCCGGACATTCTTTTTATGACCGCAACACCGATTCCGCGCAGTTTGGCGATGACGGTTTACGGCGATTTAGACGTTTCCGTGATTGATGAATTGCCTCCCGGAAGAACGCCGGTCAAGACCGTCGTCGTTGGCGAAGATAAACGCGACGGAGTTTATAAAGGAATCGAGCGCGAAATAGAACTCGGCAGACAGGTTTATATTGTTTATCCGCTGATCGAAGAATCGGAAAAAATGGATCTGAAAGCGGCGACAAAAATGCACGAAGAATTGCGCGATAAGATTTTTCCAAACTATAAAGTCGGACTTTTGCACGGCAAAATGAAAGGCGCGGAAAAAGAAGAAGTGATGCAAAAGTTCGTTAAAGGCGAAACACATATTTTGATTTCGACAACGGTTATTGAAGTCGGCGTTGATGTGCCAAACGCTTCTTTAATGATTATTGAACACGCCGAAAGATTCGGTTTGTCGCAGCTTCACCAACTTCGCGGACGAGTCGGGCGCGGCGCGGAACAATCGTTTTGCGTTCTGCTAACCGGCGATAAAAAAACTGCCGTCGCCAGAGAGCGATTGGGAATTATGGAAGAAACAACCGACGGTTTCCGCATCGCCGAAAAGGATTTGGAAATTCGCGGACAAGGCGAGATTCTCGGCACGAGGCAATCCGGTGAGCAGACTTTTAAGATCGGAAACATTATTCGTGATCTGGAAATTCTCGATTCAGCACGGCAGGAAGCCGAGTTTTATTTAACTTCAAAACGTCTAACTTCTGAAACTTCAAGACTTATTGAAATTACTAAATCGGATACACGGTTCCGGCTTGCCGGAATCGGATAAAAAACCTTGTTTATGTAATGTATATTACTAAAAAAAGTTTATTTTTTATCCGATTTGTGTTTATATTGTATTGAAGCTATAACTATTTATTATCATTTTGCTCAAAAGGTATTTGGTATTTGAATTTTTCTTAAAAATTTAGTTATTTCTTTATTGCTTTTCAATCGCTCATTAGTTTTTTGAAAGAAACTCAATTGTTTTCACTAACGCAATTTGCTAAACAAAAATTTATTCTATTTTGCAATTATCTTCCATAATTGTTTAATGAATTAGCTGATGTGTCAAAATCTGATGAGAAAGTAGTATTGGCTGGCAAAAACATTCAAAAGGGAATTTCACGTATTTAAAAGGGAGTAAATAAAATGGAAAACCGACGACAACAAACAGCAACCGGCACATCAAAGGACTTTGAACGAAAGCCGTATATTAAGAAGGAAGGGGAAAGACCGCCGCAGGGATATAGAAAATTTCAACCTCGGGACGACCGTTTTCAACCAAGAAACAACCGTTTTGAAGGTAAGGATGAAAGAACACCCAACGATAGGTCGCAAAATGGCAGACCGCCAGGAAAAAGCGGTACATTTCAGTCTAAAGATGACAAATTTCAGCCAAAAGGACGTTTTAATCCGAAAGGAAAACCATTTAAGCCGTGGGAAAAGGAAAACCGCCCGCGCATTGTTTCAGATATGCAAATTACAGACGGCAAGCATAGAGGAAAGTATCTTAAAAGTACAACTTCTTCTAAAGTGCGCCCGACGGCTCGCCGTGTTCGTGAAGTAATGTTCCGAATTTTGTTTCGGCGCGTCAGAGCCGGCAGATTTCTCGATTTGTGCGCCGGTGCAGGAACAGTCGGTATCGAAGCGATTTCACGCGGCGCAATTGTCAGCACTTTTGTTGAGCGTTCATCAAAAATGTGCAGTTTTATCAAGAAAAATCTGGAGTCCATCGGAATAAAAGAAGGACACGGCGAAGTTGTCGAAATGGAAGTCGTGCCGTTTTTGAAAAGAATGGCAAAACGACGACGACAGTGGGATGTGGTTTATTATGATCCACCATATAACGCGAATTATGACGAAGTATTGACATATTTCGGGCGTGGAGTTGCCATCAGACCGGGCGGCACACTTGTTATCGAACATCATACCGAAATGTTCTTTCCCGAAAAAGTCGGTGTTATGAAGCGTTGGCGTGTGCTTTTGCAAGGTGAAACAGCACTGAGTTTTTACGAACGAAAATAATTTGTATTTCCAATGTTCAAGTCCAAAGTCCAAAGTTGGTTATCGAACTAAACTTTGGACTTTGGATTTTTAATTTTCTATGAGAGTTATTGCCGGCGAATTTCGCGGACGTATTCTTAAAAGTCCAGCAAATATCAAAACACGCCCGACATCCGACCGTCTGCGTGAAACACTTTTTAATATTTTACAGCCGAAGATTGATGATGAAACGCACTTTCTTGATTTGTGCGCGGGAACGGGCGCAATCGGCATCGAAGCGATTTCACGCGGCGCAAAGTTTTCGGCTTTTGTTGATAAATCACGCCGCGCCTGTGCTTTGATTGAGGAAAATCTCGATATTCTCGAAATTCCCGAAGAACAAACGGAAATTTTTTGTGATTCGGCTGAAAAATTTATTAGCCGTGAAATTGTTTTCGTTTGGGATATTGTATTTTTCGATCCGCCATATCAAACTGATTATTCGATATTTTTGTATGAATTCAGTGAAAATGTTTCAAAGCTGCTAAGTGAAGGTGGAATTTTAATAGTCGAACATCACGCAAAAAAAATTTTGCCCGATTTGGTCGGTGAAATCAGGCGTTGGCGCAAACTAAAACAAGGTGAAACACAATTAAGTTTTTACGAAAAAAATTAACAGGAGGCGCATTTTAAATAATAAAGGCGAAAGGATAAAGGATAACTAAAAAAATAGTCTTAATTTCGCCTTTTCCATTTTGCCTTTATCCTTCAAGATGCGCTCCCATTGCTTAAAATGAAAATAATCGTCTGGCTTATCCTGTGCCTTATTTGGGGAACAACATGGTTTTTTATTAAAATCGGACTTGAAGATTTACCGCCGATCAGTTTTGCCGCCGCGAGATTTGTACTTGCGCTGATCATTCTCGCTTTTATAATTTTTCTGCAAAAAATTCCGCTGCCGAAATCAAAACGCGATTGGAAATTGCTTACGCTGACCGGAATTCTGCAATTTTCGGTCAATTACAGTCTAGTTTTTTGGAGCGAACAATATATTTCGTCAGGTTTGGCAGCAGTTTTGCAGGCGATGATAACGGTTTTCGGACTCGCTTTGGCGTGGATTCATCTGCCCGCCGAAAGAATTACATGGCTCAAAGTTTTTGCGATTCTGCTTGGAATCGCCGGCGTTGCAACAATTTTCATTGAACAACTGCAAATCAATAGTTTAATGGCTTTTGCGGGCTGTGTGGCGATTGTCATCGGTGCTTACGCGGCAGCACACGCTTCGATATTGGTGAAAGCCTTCGGCGGAAATCTACATCCGGCGAGTTTGGTTTTCGGACAAATGCTGTGCGGAATTTTGCCTCTGATTTTATACGGTTTGATAAAGGAAGGTAATCCGTTAAATTTTCGTTGGACGCAGCAAGCAATTATTTCCGTCCTTTATCTGACGATTTTTGGGACAGTCGCGGCATTCTGGCTTTATTATTGGCTTTTAAGCAAAATCGAATCAACCAAAGCGATGATGATTTCACTGGTTACTCCTTTGATTGCCATTATTGTCGGAGCGACTTTTTTGGGCGAAACACTTCCGCCGCAAACAATTTTTGGGGGCTTTTTAATTTTGGCAAGTATCGGTTTGATCGTTTTTCGGAAAAAACTAAAGCCTTTACAAGTTCAAGTTTCGGAATTCAAATCCTGAATCTTAATTAATCCCCGCTGCTTCGCATTTGCGCCGAAAGCGTGCATATTTCGCGTTTATCGAGCAAATGACGCAGTGAACCAACCGGCAAAACGGCGCTGTTCCACATCCACTTGAGGGCGAAAAGCAGAAAAACGATTAATAAACGCCCGATAATCAGAGTTTGAATTTTCAACACCGGTTTAATGTTGGCAGAAAATCTATTTTCATCTAAACTGAGCATAAATATTTATTGAAAATTAGGAAATGAAAAAATTATATGAAAGCAGAAAATCAAAATAACTCACCAAAATACGACCAAAGACCATGGGGAAATTTTACGGTTATTGACGAAGGCGACGGTTTTAAAGTTAAAAGAATCGAAGTTTTACCAAATAAACGCTTGAGTTATCAGAAACATAAGCACCGCTCCGAACATTGGTTTGTCGTACGCGGCATAGCTAAAATAACATTAAACGATGTTAAATATTTAGTTAAAAATGGCGAGGCAATAGATATTCCCGTCGGCACGGCGCATCGCGTGGAAAACCCAGACGCGGAAGAACTGTTGATTTTTATCGAAACGCAAACCGGCGATTACTTCGGCGAAGACGATATTATCAGGCTCGAAGATGATTTTGGAAGAATCGCTTAAACTATGAATTATAAATTATAAATTTTGTCGCTTCGAGTAAATCTTTTGCAATTAAATCCGGCTCATTTTCAAGATTTTCAATTTCTTTTTGACCGTAACCCGTTAAAACCAAAGCGGTTTTTGTTCCGGCATTAAAACCTGTTTGAACATCAATCGCTTTGTCGCCAATCATCCAACTTTTTTGTAAGTCAATCTCGAAATCTTTTAATGCCTGTTTTATCAAATCTGTTTTTGGTTTGCGGCAATCGCAGTTATCGGCGGAATTATGCGGACAATAATAAATCGCGTCTAATTTCGCGCCCGATTTTGCAAGTTCGCTTTTGAGTTTTTTGTGAATTTCACGCAAATCATTTTCATCGAAAAATTTTCGCGCTATGCCCGATTGATTGGTAATTAAAATAACCGAAAAATTATTTTCGTTCAAAAGTTTTATCGCCGTCGCCGCATACGAAAAAAGCCGTAAATCTTCCGCCCGCGAAAGATAATTAACCTCTTCGCAAATCGTTCCGTCGCGGTCAAGAAATACGGCTCGCTTTTTCATTTTGCAATTGTATCAGCTTGGTATGTTTAATTTGAGTTTAGAATGTCTTGTAACATAAACCCAATTCATATAATATCAGAAAAATTTTGAGGAAATATGAAAAATACAAAACAAAAGTTTTGCCTTGTTCTCATCAAACCTTCGCATTACGACGAAGATGGTTACGTAATTCAATGGTTTCGCTCGGCGATTCCGTCAAATTCTCTGGCGTGTCTTTACGGTTTAGCTTTGGAGTGCGCCGACGAAAAGGTTCTGGGCGAAGATGTGGGGTTTGAGATTCACGCTTTTGACGAAACGAATTCTCATATCAATCCGAAAAAAATCATTTCGTTAATCGAACAAGCCGATGATGGAATGGTGATGCTCGTCGGTGTGCAATCGAATCAGTTTCCGCGTGCGCTTGATATTGCAAAATTTTTGCGCGAAAAAAATATCAAAGTTGCCATCGGCGGTTTTCACGTTTCCGGCACGTTTGCGATGTTAAAAGAGCGCGACGCGCACGTTGAAAAGGCTTTGAAAATGGGAGTTACGCTTTTCGCAGGCGAAGCCGAAGGTCGGCTTGGGCAAGTTTTAATTGATGGTTTTCAAAATAAACTTGCGCCGATTTATAATTTTATGGACGATTTGCCGAACATCGAAGGCGTAGCCGCGCCGCTGCTTCCGGCTGAAAGAGTTCATTTGACGGCGGGCGCGACGACGAGTTTCGATGCCGGACGCGGCTGTCCTTTTTCGTGTTCATTCTGCACAATTATCAATGTGCAGGGCAGAAAATCGCGCCGCCGTTCGCCCGAAGACATCGAAAAAATTGTCCGCGCAAACGTCGCGCAAGGTCTTCATTCGTTTTTTATTACCGACGATAATTTTGCCCGAAACAAAGATTGGGAAGCGATTTTAGACAAACTGATTGATTTACGCGAAGTCAAAAAACTCAAAATCAGTTTTATTATTCAGGTTGACACCCTGTGTCACAAACTGCCGAATTTTATCGAAAAATCAAAACGCGCCGGAGTCAAACGGGTTTTTATCGGCTTGGAAAATATCAATCCAGACAGTTTAATCGGCGCGAGCAAACGGCAGAACAAAATCACCGATTACCGCCAAATGTTGCTCGAATGGAAAAAAGCCGGAATCGTTACGTATTGCGGTTATATTTTAGGATTTCCGGGTGACACGCAGGAATCAATTTTGCGCGACATCGAAATTATCAAAAAAGAATTGCCCG
>JBDTSO010000084.1:0-9396 GCA_039931085.1 Acidobacteriota bacterium
CGAAGGCGGCATTATCGAATACGTTCACAAAGTCAAAGAAAAAGGATTGGAAAATAAATTCAAAGGCAAAAATTTCGTTTTTGACAATCGTTTAGGCGAACAGGTTTCCGATGAAATAATCAGTAATTGTCATCAATGCGGCGAAAAATCCGACACGCATCGCAACTGCGAAAACAGCGCGTGTCATTTGTTGTTTATTCAGTGCGAAAAATGTTTTGAGAAACTGAACGGCTGTTGCGGCGAGGAATGTTTTGAAATTACAAAACTGCCGCTCGAAAAGCAAAAAGAATTGCGGCGCGACGGGCAGAAACAGGCGAAATCTTTCAACAACAGCCAAAACCGTCTGCGGGCGAGATTTTTCGACGTTCGAAAAAAATAGACTGGAGCGCGAACGGCTCGTCCGCCAACAAGAGCGCAGCGATTCGTTGCACACCTTACTTTTCTATAATCATTCTTTAATGCGTAGGTTTTCAACACCGCTTCGCTCGTTGGCGGACGAGCCGTCCGCGCTCCGAATTTCTTTCAATGCCAAACGCTCGACCTTTTTTCCGCCGATCAAATGCTTTTCGATTATTTCCGGCACGTCTGAAGCGCAAACCTGCGCGTACCAAACGCCTTCGGGATAAACCAAAACCGCCGCGCCGACCGAACATAAACCGACCGAACTGCAATCAGTCAGCATAATTTCCCCGCGCGGATTTCTGCCTTTCGATTCTTTGCCGTAGCGCAGATTTCTTTTTTGTAATTCTTCTTCAAACGCAGTTTTGACTTCTGCACTGCCGACTGCTAAACAGGATTTGCCGTTGCAGACAAAAACCTGACGTTTGATCGGCACGGCTACAACCGGCGCGAGTTTTTCCAGTTTTTTACTGTCTTCGATGAATTTGGGTTTGCTCATAAATCAATTACCGACAAAAATTAAATACTAACAAAAAATGTGTCTATTATGTAACACCGAGCGCGTCGGTTAATGATATATTTATCCAGATCAAGGAAATTTACATTTTTATTTCGCGCCTCTTCGATTTGTGAGCGCGAGATTTGGGGACGGAAAAAATGATTGGCGAAAAACAAGCCGTGAAGCAGGAAAAATGGTATCAAGTCGAACGTCGTTTGAACGAGCGCGAGCGTTTTTTGCGGACGCTGATCGGCAATTTGCCCGGCGTTGTTTATCGCTGCCGCGTGGACGAAAATTTTACGAGCGAATTTTTGAGCGCCGGCTGTTACGAATTGACCGGATATTCAGCGGAAGAATTGACGCAAAATCAAACAATTTCGTGGGACGATATTATTGACACGGAAGACCGCGACAATATCCGCGCCGAAGTGCGCTCTTTGATGAACGATTCAGCCGCCTTTTCCACCGCGCCGTTTCAGCTTTCATATCGCATAGTTACGCGCGATAATGCGATAAAATTCGTCCGCGACCGTTTTCGTTTTATCAGCGATTCAGTCGGGAAAATCATTGCGCTCGAAGGTTTTATCGCCGACGTTACGAAACGCGAACTCGCCGATGTGCGGATTCGCAAATCCGAATCGCGTTACCGTTTATTGGCTGAAAATACGCTGGATATTATTTGTCTGCTCGACCTTGACGGCAATTACAAATTCGTTTCGCCGTCGTCGCAGACGGTTTTAGGTTTCGCGCCCGACGAACTTTTGGGAAATTCTATTTACGATTATATTCATCCCGAAGAAATCGTCTGCGTTCGGGAAGATACGCATCAGCGTCTTCTAAAAGGCGAAACCGATTTGACGTTGGATTACCGAATGCGCCGAAAATCGGGCGAATACGTTTGGCTCGAAACGCTGGCGCAGACCGTTTTGGACGAAGACGGGAAAACCTCGCAAATGCTGACCGTTTCGCGTGAAATTACGCGCCGCAAACAAATCGAAAAGGAATACGATGCCGCGCAGGAAGAAATTGCCCGTCTTTATTTTAGCCAGCAGAAAGCGCGGGAAGAAGCCGAAACCGCAAAACGGGAAGCCGAACGTGCCAACTTTGCCAAAGACGAATTTTTGCAGCTCGTCTCCCACGAATTTCGCACGCCGCTGACAACCATTAAAATACTCGCTTCCCTGCTGCAAGACGGCGGCGAAACGGAAGAAGAACGCAAGGAACATTTAAATATTATTGCGTCGGAATGCGACCGGCAGATTGATATGATTCTCAATCTGCTCGATGTCGCCCGCATCGAAGAAAACTCAATTGATTTGCGCTCCGAGCCGGTGAACGTAAATCAGATTTTGCTGTCGCGCGAAAAAATCGAACGCCACGCCGCCGATGCCCGCCGTCAAAAGTTTTCAGTCGAATACGCCGAAAACCTTCCGCTCGTGCGCGGAGATAAAAAAGCGATTCGCCGCGCGTTGTGCGCAATCATTGAAAACGCCGTCAAATACACGCCCATCGGCGGTTCAATTGATATTTCGACTAAACTTATCAGCAAAAAGGCGGAAACTTCGCAATCGGAAGCAGATAAAAAAGATACCGCGCAAAAACCGCTTGAAGAAGTTGCCGTTATCGTCAAAGATACTGGACGCGGCATTCGTTCCGAAGACGTTCCGCATCTTTTCGATAAATTTTATCGCGGCGAGAATTCAGCTTTCCCTAGCAATTCTTCAAATGATACAACCGAAAATTTTGGTGTCGGACTCGGACTATATTTGGCAGAACGATTGATTACGGAACTCGGCGGGCGCATCGAAGTCGAATCGGAAATCGGGCGCGGCAGTTGTTTTACAGTTTTTCTAGCTATTTTGAATTCCGCCGATGTATTAGACACAATTGACAGTTACGGATTTGACGAAGGAGCGGCGCGATGAAAAAACGTCTTCTAGTCGTCGAAGACAACGCTCGACTTTTGCAGGCGATAGCTTTGTGTCTCCGAAAAGCGGATTACGACGTAATGACCGCCCGCGACGGCGGCGACGCGCTTCTTCTGATTGCCGAAACCATTCCCGATTTAATCGTCAGCGATATTATGATGCCCGGCACGGACGGTTTTTCCCTCGCCGCAAATATTCGCGCCAACCCGCGCACCGATTTGATTCCGATTGTTTTTTTAAGCGCGAAAGACACGCGCCATGACCGCATCGCCGGCTTCAAAGCCGGGGTTGACGCATATCTCGTCAAACCTTTCGAGCCGGACGAACTGATCGCCGTCATTGAAAATATCCTCAAACGAATCTCGCTCACTCACAAAAGAGTCGCCCGCGCAGTTTCGCCGCCGAAAAAAACATCTGCTTCCCGCGCCGCTTTTGTTTCCGACTTGACCAAAGCCGAAGAGCGAATTGCAAAATTAGTCGCGCAAAGTCTGAGCAATAAAAAAATCGCCGCTAATTTGAACATCAGCGTTCGCACTGTCGAAATGCACATCTCAAACATTTTGAGCAAAAAACAATTTTCAAACCGCGTCGAAATCGCCCGCTATATTATCAAACTCGATTCTGCCGAATAACTTCGTCTTACCGTGTAATTACTAACGAGTAATAAGTAATTACCCCGTTGTTTGCCCGTCTTCGCTCAAATATCATTGAGAACATAGAAAACTTTTGAACCAATAAAACGATGAACGAACCAACACCGTCAGCATTTCAGGTAATTGATCGGGACGGCGTGCGCGGCACGCTTGATTTGACCGTAACTCCGCCGCAGGGCGGGAATTCGCATCTCGTTCTCGTTCGTTTTGAGGACGGTTCGAGTGTCTTTGCCGACACGAGCGCGTTAGTCGAAAAAGAAAAGGGCATCTATTCGTTTCCTGATAGCTTCGCCGAACTTCTCAAGCAAAATTCGGCGGCAAATTACGGAACTTCTGAATTTGCCGAAAGCGGACAAATCGTTGTGCCGCTGCTCGCCGAGCAATTAAACATCGCGCGGGAGAAAAAATTAACCGGCGGCGTGCGCGTTCACAAAACGGTTGAAGAACACACCGAAACCATTGACGAACCCGTTTATCAGGAACAAATAGAAGTCGAGCGCGTTAATATCAACCGTTTTGTTGATGAACCGCCTCCGACTCGGTATGAAGGCGATACGATAATCGTGCCGCTTTTGGAAGAAGTTTTAGTGGTGGAGAAAAAATTGGTTTTACGCGAGGAAATGCGGATTTCCAAGCGACGGGAAACTTCCCGTCATCAGGAAGAAATCGTTTTGCGAAGCGAAAACGCGACGGTTGAAAAAGTCGCGCCGGATGAGAGACCGCAAGAAACGCCGCCTGTCAGCGGATAAAAAAAAAAATAAAACGCATCAGCGTTTTCAGTTTCAGCAGTAAAAAAAAGGAGAAAAACTATGAACACAACACTTGTAGCAATTTTTGATGACGGCGAAGCAGCCCGTCAAGCAGTTCTTGAATTAGAGAAAAACGGCATCAACCGCAATGATGTTTCCATTGCCGAAAACTCGGCTGAGGGAAAAGGTTATGTGAGATACGACGGAGATAATTTGAAAACCGGCAAATCAATGGGCAATAAAGTTTCAAACTTTTTTGACTCAATCTTCGGTTCCGACGTTAATAATGACGAGCGCGACGTTTATTCGGAAGCGGTCAGACGCGGCAGTTCGACGGTTATTGTCAATACAGATGAAGCGCAGACGGAACGCGCCGCCGAAATCTTAAATAGAAGCGGTGCGATTGACATTGACCGCCGGGCGACGCAGTACCGCGCTTCGGGTTACGAAAAATTTGATGAAGCCGCTCCGGTTTACAGCCGCGAACAAGCGGCAGCCGAACGGCAAAGTTATGACAACCAAAAGGAAATCACACTGCCCGTTATCGAAGAACAGCTAAACGTCGGCAAGCGCATCGTTCAGAACGGAGGCGTTCGCATTCATCAGCGGATGACGGAAGTTCCGGTTGAAAAATCGGTAACTCTGCGCGAAGAACACGTTACGGTTGATCGTCGTCCGGTTGATCGCGCCGTCAGCCAAACCGATATTGACGCGAGCAAAAAAGAAGATTTTGTCGTCATCGAACGCGCCGAAGAAGCAGTTGTCGGCAAACAAGCCCGCGTGGTCGAAGAAGTTGTGGTCGGCAAAACTTCTACCGAACGTCAGGAAACGATCACCGATACGACGCGCCGCAATGATGTTGAGGTCGAACAAACTGACGCGACGATTCGGGAAAACGACAGAGATGTTCGCAACAAATAGGTTGCATCGGGCGATTACGATGCGGTTTTTAATTGCGCGTCGTAATCGCCTCTTTCGTTTGAAAATTGTTTGAAAGTTCTGAAATTCGCACCGAAAGCGCAAAAGCGAAATGAAACAGTCGGCGTGAAATATTTTGCAAGAGGAGAAAGGGAAAATGGCAATTTTACCTTATACGCAGCAAGACGATTACAATGTTGCTCAAGACGGGCAAAACTGTATTGGTTGGACAGTTACCGATCAAACCGGAAACGACATCGGAAAAGTTACCGAAATGTTTATCAATACCGATACGGAAACAGTTGATTCGATTATCGTCAACGGAAATGTTCGCGTTCCGGCGCGGGACATCGCCCTCAAAGATAATCAGGTTGTGATGCGCGGTGTTTTTCAACAAAACGAAGAACAACCGCCACACGCCGCAGTCGAACAGCAAACGTCGGGCGCAGTCGGTTTATCGGCAGCGGCGAACAGTCAAAATTATGACGGATCCGAAAACGAAACGAGCAGCCAAGAACATATCGAAGAAGTCAGCCGCGCGGTCAATGACAACGAAGCGCATCGCGCGGCAAACGATAATGAAGTCGTTCTGCCGGTTATCGAAGAACAATTGAGCGTCGGCAAACGCACGGTTGAAAGAGGTTCGGCGCGAGTCAGCACGCGGGTTGAAGAAGTTCCGGTTGAAGAATCGGTAACTCTGCGCGAAGAACACGTTACGGTTGAACGTCGTCCGGTTGAACGCACAGTCGAGAACGCGCCTGCCGCATTTCAGGAAGGAACAATTGAAATAACCGAGATGGCGGAAGTTCCGGTTGTAACCAAAGAAATCCGCGTAGTCGAGGAAGTAGTTATCGAAAAATCTATAACCGAACGCGAACATATCATCAGTGATACCGTCAAAAAAACCGAAGTTGATATTGACCGAACGAATCGAAACGACGCAATCAACCGCGACAGAAATTAGCCGCTTGATTGCTCAAAAGTTTCACCGAAAAATTTCTCAAATTAATTTGAGAGGAGAAAATATCAAATAAATACAATTCAAATCGATTTTGTTATGTTTTGTGTTCAAAATTTAATTTGCTGCGTCCGGACAGAGCGGCGCGAAAGACACGCTCTCTGCGAGAAATCAAAACATATTAAAATTTAGACAACCAAGTAATAAACAGTATAAGGAAAAATTATGTTACAAGTTCAACCCGTTACAGGCATCCGCGATACGAGCGAAGCTGTATTTTATTCATTTACCAATGCGCTGGTGCGTTTCGTCAGTTTTTTGCCCGCTGTAATCGGTGCAGCGATTATTTTAATCGTCGGCTGGTTTATTTCCGGCTTTTTGGCACGTTTGATTGAAAAGGCTTTGAAAGCCGTCGGAATGGAAGCGGCGGTTGAACGCGCCGGAATCGGCGACTTTATCCGGCGTTCGGGAACTAGAATGACGACTTCCGGCGTGATCGCGACGCTTGTCAAGTATTTTATTTTCCTGATTTTTGTGCAAGCCGCCGCTAATGTTCTCGGCATTCCGCAGTTGACCGAAATTATCAACCGCATCATTTTATTTATTCCGAATGTCATCGTCGCTATGGCGATTATTGTCATCGGCAGTTTGATCGCCCGTTTTCTTTCCGGTTTGGTGCGCTCCAGCGTGTCGGAACTGGGCGTGGGCAGTCCGAATCTGCTGGCAAGTTTAACGCAGTATATTATTATCGGTTTCAGCATCATCGCCGCGATTGACCAACTCGGCATCGCCGCCACTCTTGTCAATACATTGCTTTTTGGTTTAATAGGTTCGGTTGCGCTGGCAGTCGGTTTGGCGTTCGGTTTGGGCGGCAGAGATGTCGCCGCTCAAATTACGCAAAAATGGTATGACGGCACGCAAAAACTAACGACAGCCGCGCAGCAAAGAGCGAATCTGCCCGGGCGTTCGACGCAAAATATTGCCGACGTGGATTTTTTTACACAAAATAATCCAAGCCCGAATGTTTAAGAAGTTACATTTCAAACGAAAAACGCCGATTTTTATTAATCGGCGTTTTATCGTTTGAAATATCAAATTTATTGCACCTGCAAACGACAAATAATAAATTTGCCGATTCATATTGATAGACACTCAAAAATTTTATTAGATTTTGTTTATTATATTTCGCAAACTGAATTTAATTTTCCGATTATGTTATTATTTATTTGTTAAATGCTGTATATTTAAAGGTTGGTTTTTAGAAAAGAATGGCTGTCGGTATTATCATTCACGTTACGGCTGGCACGGAAAAACGCACGGAGTTTTTCGCGGAAGAAAGCATTCGTTTCGGTTCTACTGAAAGCAGCAATTTACAAATAAAGACCGGCAAAATATCGGTTACGGGAATCTGGCTTGAATTGGAGTTAGAGGAAAATGTTTACCGCATTGTCAACTACAATGAATCGTTGAATTTGCGGCATAACGGCAGACCAATCCGTCGCTTTGTCGGAATTCGGGACGGCGATGTCATTGATATTGCCGACACTGATATTTCCTTTTCATTTTTTTCGCTGGCATCGCAATCTTCGATGATTACGACGAACCACGAACCGCATATCGCGCAGTTTATCGAAACTGCCGCACTCGATTCTGCTTTTACGCCGCAGCGCGACGATGCAAAGGCTTTTCTGCGCGAATTTGTCCGTGAACTCTCCCGCGAAATTTCATGGACGACAAAACTTATAATTTTGGTTCTGGCGGTCGGTTCGATCAGCGGAATTCTCTATCTTGGCTACGCTTTTAACAGCGAACAACAGAAAAACCGCCAATTAACTGAACAGCAAAGCGAATTGGTACGCCAATTGCAGGACAAAATAGTACAGACCAACGATCAGATCGGAGAACTCGATAAATCCAACAAAGACATAATGAAGACGGTTTCGCTCACCCAAAACGTGCGTGTCGAATACGGCAACGGCGTTTGTTTAATCGTCGGTGTTTATGATTTGGTTGATCGCAAAACGGGTAAAACTCTGCGTTATCCTAATCCGCAGGATTTTGAGCCGAGCCAGTTTGAACCGACACCTTCGGAGGAGCAAATTCCGCCCGGGCAAATGCCGATGGGTTTGACCACGGAAGGCAGTGGAAGTGCGGTCGAATATGACTTTATCGGGACGGGATTTCACGTCGGAAGCGGTTTTATGTTGACCAACCGCCACGTTCTTCAGCCTTGGGAAGAAGACGATTTGGTCAAACAAATGATGAAGGAATCAAACGGGCGGGCGCGAATTAAACGACTGGTTATTTATTTCCCGAATTTTCCGCAGCCTTTTCCCTTAAAAATTCGTCAAATCGGTTCGCGCGAAGATTTAGCAGTTGGTTCGATTGATGAAAGTTTGCTTTCGCCCGATATTCCGGTTCTTCCGCTCGATGCCGATTCGACAGCCGTTTCCGTCGGTAAAACGGTGGTTACTATGGGTTATCCGAACGGACCGGACAGACTTCTTGCGATGGTTGACGACGATGAAGCTAAATCAATCAATTCGCGCTTCGGAGGTTCGCGTCAGTCTTTAATAAATTTTTTGGCTCAATCACGCAAAATCGTCCCGCTAACGACGCAGGGCGCGATTACGGATTTAGACGCGCGGCGAATCGTCCACGACGCGAAAACTGCCGAAGGCGGTTCGGGTGCGCCGCTTTTCGGACAGACCGGCAAAGTAATCGGCGTAAATTTCGGCGTTTTCACCGAAAGCAATGCGGCAAATATGGCAATTCCAATTCGTTTCGCCATTGATTTATTGAAACGCGCCGGATGGAAAACGCCCGAAGAGATTAAAAATGAAGCCGTCAATCAAAATCAAACAGCCAGCGCAAATACAAACAGTTCTGTTGTTCAAAATAAACCGCAATAATAATCCGAAAAATAAAAAGGGAGCATTTTGATTAAAATGCTCCCTTTTTCCTAAGGTTAATAAAATTCATTTTAACTTCGCATCGAAAGACTGCCGCGTCGAACTGTTTTGACAGTTCACTCGGCAGTCTTTTTCAGTTTGTTTAATGAGTATCGTAATTAGCGACCGGATAATCTCCGTTTACTCCGAAGGTTCTGAACGTTGTTCCGCCGCCGCCGCTGTTGATCACGTAAAACGTCGAGTTCTGCGGACGATAGACCGAAACATCTGTTTTGCCGTCGCCGTCATAATCATTCTGCGTCGGTAAATCAGGCTTTGCTCCAAGCTGCACCGAGAACATACTGTTGTCCGAACTTCTCAAAATATACCATTGATATGAT
>JBDTSO010000085.1:0-9396 GCA_039931085.1 Acidobacteriota bacterium
CGAATTATCATTGGATACCACCCACTTAAATCCTCTTATTTACGCAACTTGGTATAACTTGCCCATCATTATTTGATAAGAAGTTACTATGGGACGGGACACGGCTCGGGGCGAAGGTCGTTCTCGGCGCACGCGGCACGGATAAGCTAAAGAACCTCGTTGACCGCATCACGGCATCAGGTGGAGAGGCTGTTTAGGCGGCTACCAATGTCAAACAGCGTGAAGATTTATCTAACCTCGTCGGGTTGGCAATCAAGCGTTAGGGCAAACTTGACGTTCTAGTCAGTAATGCCGGGATTGCGCCGATCTCTCGGCTTGACTAACTGCGTGTTCAAGATTGGGAGGAGATGATCGATGTCAATCTCAAAGGCGTTCTGTATGGTATCGCCAATCGGTGTATAAATCTAATAACTCTTCCCTACAGGAAAAATATCATCTTCTGATCATTAACTCATTCGTGAGTAATATGAGTTATAACTCTTTCGTGGTATATGTTCAATTTAGGTTAAATCACATTTTTACAACTGAATAATTCCGCGCCGGAGAGCGATGGCGACTGCCTGTGTCCGGTCTGAGGCATAAAGTTTGTCCATAATATGTTTGACGTGAACTTTGACCGTTTCTTCGGAGATAAAAAGTTTTTCGCCGATGTCGCGGTTGCGGTTTCCTTCGGCGACGCATTTGAGGACTTCGATCTCACGAGCGGTCAATGTTTCTTCGCCGAGATGTTCGGCGAGATTTTGCGCTATTTCGGTCGGGATGTGTTTTTTCCCGGCGTGGACGCGGCGAATCACTGCGACTAATTCTTTCGGCGGCATCGTCTTTAAAAGATAACCGCACGCGCCGGACTTGAGGGCGCGGCGAATTTCAACGTCGCCTTCAAACATCGTCAGCATAATGACGCGGGCATCGGGAAATTCATTCAAAATCGAAATCATCGCATCAATACCGCTGATGTCGGGCAAACGCAAATCCATCAAAGTAACATCCGGCTGCGAGAGGCGAAATTGCGCGAGCGCGTCGCTGCCTTTGAACGCTTCGGCGACCATTTCCATATCCGGCTGATTGTTGATGAGCGCGGCGATTCCTTCGTGCATCAGCGGGTGATCGTCTACGCTGAAAATTCTAATAATGTTCGGTTCGGTCATTGTTTCTGCTCCTTGGGCGATGTTTTCGGCTGGCGAAACGGCGATTTGGAAAACCATTTAAAAGGTCGCGCCGCCGCTGATTTTTCATAAGCGACGCGCGGCGGCACGATTAATTCGATTTCAGTTCCGGCGTTGGCGCGGCTCCAGACTTTTAATCGTCCGCCGATTTTTTCCGCCCGTTCACGCATTCCGACGAGTCCCCAGTGTCCTTCGCGCCCGTTTTGCAGAATTTCCTGATTAATGCCGCGCCCGTCGTCGCGGATGACGACGCGCAGATTTTTCGTGTGATATTCGATGATGATTTCGATGTTATCGGCGTTGGAATGACGACAGGCATTGAGCAGAGCTTCGCGCCCGATGGAATAAACCTCGTCGCGGACGACGGAACTCAAAATTCGCGGTTCGCCTTCGATAATAACTCGAAAAGGAGAGCGTCCGAGCCGCGCAAAATCCTTTTCCAAATCGGCGAACGATTTTTCTAGATTCTCTGAATTTTCTTCGGCGGGCGCACGCAAACCGCGCAGCGTGTTGCGTCCTTCGTTCGTGACTTGTCCCATCAACTGAACGACGCGGTTAAACTGCTTTTTCGCCGCCGAATCGTCCGGCAGATTATCCACTGCGACGTTAAGCTGCATTGACGCACTGACCACGCCCTGCAACAGTGAATCGTGCAGTTCCTGCGCGATGAGCGTGCGTTCCGCGAGACGTTCCTCAAACCGCCGGTTGAGTGCGCCGGTGATTCCGCGCAGACGCAGACGATAAAAACCGAGCAACGTGAGTGCAGCGGCAATCGCGCACATCAGACGAAACCACCACGTCTGCCAGTAAGCCGGTTCGATGGTGATACGAATCGTCGCCTCATTGCTGTTCCAAACTTCGTCGCTGTTGCTTGCGATAACGTGAAAAACGTATTCGCCGGGACTCAAATTCGTGTAAATCGCTTCCCGCGCCGTTGTCGGTTCGCCCCAATTTTTGTCAAAATTTTCCAGAAAATATCGAAATTTAACGCGTTCGGGCATCGTTAAACTCAAACCGGAATATCCGAACACCAACCGCTGACGCATTGCCGGAAGCCGCACATCATCCGTTAATTCGACTGCACCGCCGTCAACCGAAATTGACTGAATTTGCACGATTGCCGGAATCTGAACATTTTTCAGCCGTTCGGTGTCAACCATTGAAATTCCGCGATTTAAGGAAAACCAGACACGCCCCGCCGCATCCGCGACGACTGTCTGACTGCGCTTAATGCCTTCGCTCGATTTCAAACCGTCGCTCAGATTGTATTGGCGCACGTCGCTTTCCGAAATTTGATTGGTTAATAACTTGTTCCGTTCGGCTCGCAAAACGTGATTAGGAGTCGAAATCCACAATCCGCCGCTGTTGTCTTCGGCGATTCCCAAAATTGATTCGTCTGGTAACGCCGGATTTTCAGAAACCCTGCGAAGCCGACCGGAAGAATCAATGAACGCCAAACCCTTCGCCGTGCCAATCCACAAAACGCCGTTTGAGTCGGTCAAAAGTGAAATAATATTCTCCGACGGCAAACCGTCTTTTGCCCGAATTGTTCGCCAAACTCCATTTTTAAATTGGCTCAAACCCGTTGGCGTGGCGAACCACGCCGCGCTGTCTTTAGTTTCCGCAATCGCCGCGACCGTATTCGATGTCAGACCGTTCGCCGTCGTAAAATTAGTGAATACACCGTTTTTAAGCAGACCTGCGCCGCCGCTCAAAGTTCCCGCCCAAACGCCGCCGTCACGATTTTGATGAACTACGTAAACGCTCATCTGCGCCAGTCCGGTCGCAGTGGTGTAAGTTTTCGCCGTAAAAGACGCGCCGGTAAAATGTAAGTTGGTCAAACCGCCGCGCTGTCTGCCGATCCACAAATCGTTTTTGTCGCCGGTGATCGAATAAACGATGTCGTCCGCCAACCCGTCGGCAGACACTTTTTCGATATTGTTTCCTCTAAACCAATACAAACCGCCCGCGAGGGGCGCGACCCAGACGCGATTTTCCGCGCCAATGTAAATCGCGCCGTTTTTGTCGGTCGGCAAGCCTTCGACGGTTGAAAAGGTCGCGAATGCGCTGTCCCGAAAACGCTCGATGCCCTGCGCTCCGCCCGTCCAGAGATTACCTTCACTGTCTTGAAAAAGCGTCGTCACGGCGGCTGTTTCCTGATCCGAATAATTTTCGGAATGTTCCGTCGCTACCTCGCCGTTCACATTCATCCGCACGAGACCAAGCCGGTCCGTGCCAAACCAGATGTTTTGATCGCGGTCAGTCTGCATCGTCAGAATTTGAATATGTTCAAGAGCCTGCGGCACACCCGCGACGGAAAATTGTTCGCCGTTCCAGCGCACGAGTCCTTTATCAGTTCCGATCCACAAACCGCGCTCGCCGTCGGGCAGCAGACAATTGATTTTCAAATCGGGCAGATTCTCCGTGAATGAGGAAACATCGTTGCCGCGAACGCGCAGCAGCCCGCTGTCGCGCGTTCCCAGCCAAACATCGCCGCGCGGAGTTTTAACTATTGAATTAACCACCGAATTGACTATCGGTTGGGGAATTATCGCCTGGGAAAAAGGAGCGAAAATATTATCCGCTCTATTTTCAAACAATTCGTTATGCAGTGTGGAAATCAAAATTTTGCCGTCCGCCGTGCGGTTTATCGCCGTCACGTTGGCGACCGGCTGCCGGTCTTCTTTTAATGCGGTGCTGAATTTCCCGTCGCGGTAACGAAGCGTCGCCGATCTGCCGAGCCGCACCCACAAATTTCCGTCGCCGTCAGTGAGCAGACCGATAACCGGCTCGTTTAATAATTGAGTCGCAACTCTCACTTCAATCGGTTGAAAATTTATGCCGTCAAAACGCACGAGTCCTTTCTCACAACCGATCCAGAGATAACCGTCTGCCGTCTGTGCGAAAGAGTAAATCGTGCCGCCGGGAAAGCCTTGTTCTATTCCCCATTTCTCGCGTTTAAATTGTGAAATCGCCCGATTCGGATCAAGCGCATAAAGCGATCCGACCGCGCTGAAGATTGTCAGTGCAATGAAAAGAAACGACGCAGTGCGCCCGAATGATTTTTTACGGAAGAAATTCAAATTTTTCGATCACCACCTCAGCTTCTTTTTCCAAAGGGATTTTGGCGTAGTGAAAAGCATAAAAATTGATCAAAATTCGCTCGTCGCCCGGTGCCGGAACGCCCGACGAAAACTGATGTTCAGCGATTGGCGCGGCTTTCTGATCCTCATTCGCGCCGCGCACCGTTTTGAAATCAACGCGCCCCGGCTGCCAATCGAACGAATGTGTTAAAACTCCGCCGGGAATTGTAAATCGGGCGACATTCGCCGGAATATTATAGGGCTGTACGACATACTGCAAATTTTTATTCAATGGGTCGCCCCAGCGCGTTACTTCGACATCAACTTGGCGGTGATTTTGTCCGGCTTCGAGGTCGTCCCAAGTGTCGAAACTCAGCACGGCAGCCGGTTCTAGCTGCGAAACATCGTGGGTGATTAGACGATAAGTTCCGTAACCGAGACTGCGCGTTAAACTCACTTCGGCGCACGTCCAATTGTCGCCGTTGCGCGAGATTTTCAGATGCAGAAAGCCTTTCTCGTCCGTCCACGCATTTGCCGCGTCGAATTCCGAAACCGCGCCGCTGCGGTCGCTGGCAATCGTGCGAATTTTCCACTCATAGCCGCTGAATTGCAAAAATTTCGGCGCGTCTTCCTCGGCGGCACCGAGTTGTCCGCCCGGAACGCTGGCGACGACTTTGATCGAACCGCCGACCGTCGGCAGTTCGTCGGCTGTGAGCGGCGGACGATAATCCGCCTCGACGAGCAGCGCGGCATATTCGGTTCCGAGGTGCGTTTCGTTTTTCCAAGTCCCGTCCGATTCGATATTCGTCATCGTTTTATCGGATTGCGGCTGCACCCACCACGTTCCGCTGCGGGCAAACAACACGATTTTCTGTTCGGAAGACGCACCCGATACGCGTCCTTCGATTGGCAGAACTTTTTTCGGACCGCCGTCGCTTGCCGGCGGAATTTTTGTAAATTCAATCGCTGTTGCGCCGTCATTGTGCGGCGCACCACATCCTGCCGCGATCAAGCCGATTGCAGCGCACAAAAACATTTGGCGGAGAAAGTAAGCTATGCCGCGAAATTTTGATTTTGAATTCATTTGTCAATCTTCCAACTGCTGTTAGCAATTCTCATTTTAACGCCGAAACCGCATTTTTCAATACTTAAATAGTGGTATTTTCGCCTAAACAAAACCAGTTATAAAAAAATCATCCTTTTTCGTGATGTGCTGTTTGTGTAAAACCGGCAAACTGACGATGTGAAAGCCATTCAATTACACGATCACAACGGGAATCCAAAAAAACTTTTTTATGAAGACACACCCGCGCCGCCGCTCGAAACGGGCGACGCGCTAATTCGGGTTCGCGCCTGCGCGATTACCAAATCAGAACTCACGTGGACAGAAGTTTATCGCGCCTCCGACGGCAGCGAGCGAAAATTCGTCATTCCCGGACACGAAGTTTCCGGCGTGATCGAACAGATTGACAGCGCGGAAAACAGTTTGAAAATCGGTGATGCGGTTTACGCGCTCGTGGATTTTTCACGGCAGGGCGCGGCGGCGGAATTAGTCGCTGTCCGCGCGGCGGATACGTGGTTGAAACCTGAAACTTTAACTTTCGCGCAGGCGGCGGCGGTTCCGCTCGCGGGTTTGACGGCGTGGCAGGCGTTATTTGACCACGCGCGACTTTCAAAGGGACAGAAGATTTTGATTCACGGCGCGGCGGGCGGAGTCGGCAGTTTCGCCGTGCAGTTCGCGCGTTGGGCAGGCGCATACATCATCGCCACGGCGCAAGGTAATGACGAAGAATTTCTCCACGAATTGGGCGCGGATGAGGTTTTAGATTACGAGAAAATTCATTTTGAAGAAGTCGTCAAAAAAGCCGATGTCGTCTTCGATACGGTCGGCGGCGCGACGCTCGAAAAATCGTGGCGCGTCGTGCGACCGGGCGGGATTTTAGTCACCGTTCACACGCCCGCGCCGGGCGAAAATCCGCTTGCTAAAGCCGACGAATACGGCGTGCGCGGCGCGATGTTTATCGTCAAACCAAATCGTTCGCAACTCGCCGAAATCGCCCGCTTGATTGATGAAGGAAAGATAAAACCGATTATTGACAAAATTTATCCGCTCGCCGAAGCTCGCGCCGCGTTCGAGCGTCTGGAAAGCAAAAATGAGCATAAACGCGGAAAAATAGTTTTGCAGATTGACTAAAAATTAGGAGAAAAAATGACGAATATATTTAATGAAAGATACCCACGAAACGCAGTTAACTTATGGCTGACGATTTGTGCAATGATTTGCGGAGTCTTCCAGATGACGGCTGACGCGCAGAAAATGCCCGATCAGAAGGAAACCACGCCGGAGACATTTGTGGACGCGCAAAATTCCGTTTTCGGCAAGCAGACGACGAACCGCTCGACGCACGCCAAAGGAATTGTCCTGCTCGGCAAATTTACTCCCAACGCGGCGGCAAAAAAATTGAGCAAAGCTCCGCACTTTCAGCAAGCCGTTCCGATCACCGTGCGCTTTTCCGACAATACCGGAATTCCGACGCTGCCCGATGCCGCGCCGCTCGCCAGCCCGCACGGAATGTCGATTAAATTTCATCTGCCGGACGGGACGGAAACCGATCTGGTGATGCACTCCTACAACGGTTTTCCGGCTCGTAATGCCGACGAAATGCGGCGGTTTTTTATGGCAATCGGAGCGAGCGGCGATGATGTTCCGTCACCGAAACCCATCGAAAAATTTATGGCGGAATATCCGGCGGCGAAGGCTTTTCTAACGACTCAAGACCCGCCGCCCGTCTCTTATGCGACAATTGCTTATTTCGGCGTGAACAGTTTTAAGTTTATCAATTCGGCGGGTTCTGAAACTTTCATTCGCTATCAAATCATTCCCAAAGCGGGTAAGCATTTTCTGACCAAAGAGGAAATCACCAAAGCCGCGCCCGATTATCTTTTGGACGAACTGCGCGGGCGCGTTGCCAAAATGCCTATTCGCTTTACATTTCGAGTTCAGCTTTTCGAATCCGGCGACAAAATTGACGATCCTTCAATCGCGTGGTCGGACAAAAACAAAACCGTTGATTTGGGCGTGATTGAGATAACGCAGATCGTTCCCGACAATGACGCGACGAATCACGCCCTGTTGTTTATGCCGGGTTTGCTGCCCGACGGCATCGAACCGGCTGATCCGATGATTCAGTTTCGCAACAAAACGTATCCGGTTTCATATAACCGGCGGCATCAACAAAAGTAAAAATTTAAGGAGAGAAAAACAATGAAAGAATCAGCATTCGAAGGAGTCGGAGGTTTTAGAATTTTCACGCGCTCGTGGCAGCCGACGGGAAAACCGCGCGGCGTGATCGTCATCGTTCCCGGATTTAACGCGCACAGCGGACAGTATCAATCGGTCGCGGAAGAATTCGCGTCGAAAAATCTGGCGGTTCACGCGCTCGATTTGCGTGGTCGCGGGAAGTCTGAGGGCGAACACTTTTATGTTGAAAAATTCGCCGATTATGTGGATGATGTGAGAACTTTTATTGATCTCACCAAGTCGCAAAATCCGGGTTTGCCCGTGTTTTTATTGGGTCACAGCGCGGGCGGCGTGGTGGCGTGTCTCTATGCGCTCGAACATCAAGCCGACATCAGCGGACTGATTTGCGAAAGTTTCGCTTTTGAAGTTCCCGCGCCGAGTTTCGCGCTCGCCGTTTTGAAAGGTTTAAGCTACATAGCACCTCACTTCCATTCCATAAAACTGAAAAATGAAGATTTTTCGCGCGATCCGAAAGTCGTTCAAGCGATGAACGACGACCCGCTGATTAAAAACGAAGCTCAGCCGGTCGAAACGATAGCGGCGTTGGTGCGCGCCGACGAACGACTCAGAAAAGAGTTGCCGAACATTACGCTTCCATTGTTAATTCTGCACGGAACAGCCGACAAAGCGGCAAAACCGAGCGGCAGTCAATTTTTCTACGACACGGCGGGATCAAAGGATAAAGCACTCAAACTTTATGAGGGGCATTATCACGATTTGCTGCACGACATTGATCACGAAACCGTAATGACGGACATCTCGCATTGGATTGACGAACACATTATCGTCAGCCGCGAATGATCAGCCGGTTCGGAAAGTCACTGAAAGTTCATATACAGGAGTATTTTAGTCGACCAAGTAAATGCCAAATCCCGGAAATTAGAGATTATGAAGGAGAAATTTTTATGACGATCATCAAGGAAACGAAAACATTGAATATGCCTTGGGAAAAGGAATACGGCTATTCGCAGGCGGTCAAAGTCGGCGACACGATCTATCTCGCCGGACAGGTTAGCCACGACGATCAGGGAAATTTTGTCGGTATCGGCGAGATGGAAACGCAGATGCGGCAGGCTTATTCAAATATTAAAAAAGTGCTGTCGGAGTTCGGCGCAAGCGTTGACAACATCGTTGACGAAGTGTTGTTCGTAACCGACATCAAAGCGGCTTACGCGGCGGCGGTCAAATGTCGGCGGGAAATTTTCGGCGGCGTGCCGGAGGTGCCAAGCACCATCGTGCAAATCGCACACCTGAGCTTTCCCGAATTGATGATTGAAATCAAATGTGTCGCCAAAGTTGAATATTAAGGATAAAACAAAATGAAAGAACGATTCAGTTACACGAAAGCCGCCCCGAAAGCGGCGCAGGCGATGTTCGCGCTGCACAAATACGTCGAAGATTCGGGACTCGAACATTCTCTGCTCGAACTCGTCAAAACGAGAGCGTCGCAAATTAACGGCTGCGCTTTTTGTCTCGATATGCACACGAAAGACGCGCGTGCAGGCGGCGAAACCGAACAGCGACTTTATCTGCTCAATGCGTGGCGCGAAACCGACTTTTACACGAAACGCGAACGCGCCGCGCTCGCGTGGACGGAAGCCATAACATTAATCGCCGAAACACACGCGCCCGATGCCGATTACGAAGCGGTTCGCGCCGAATTCAGCGAGCCGGAAATCGTTAATTTGACGATGGCGATCATCACGATCAACGGTTGGAATCGTTTGGCAATCGCCTTTCGTGAAGAGCCGGGCAATTATCAGCCGCCGAAAAAGCCATTAGAGAAATAAGAAGAAAAGAACGTCCGCGAAAAAGGTTTGTCGGCAGAAATCGTTTCATAAATAAT
>JBDTSO010000086.1:0-9288 GCA_039931085.1 Acidobacteriota bacterium
TTTTGCACGACGCGAAAACCGTTGCGCCGCATCCACAGAAGAAATCCCTGCTGACGTTCCGCGCCCGCGTCAACGCCGGTGTAAAAAAAAGCGCGAAGCAACCTTCCGTCGCCCAGTAAAACGCGCAGAAGTTTGTTGTAATCTATATCTATATTATGGAAACGGGCGGCGTGAAAAAGATTATTTCCGTCAATAAAAACCGCCACGCGCCCGCGATGACCGAATTGCCACGACGGATTAGTGTTCATTTCAAACTGCATTTTAAAACCTTCTTTATAAAAAAATTTAAGATAAATCGAACCGCAGTTGTAAGAGAGGAAATGACGGGTGGAAAGAGTTTTGTTTGTTTAATTTAAAATCTTGCAAATATTTGCTGCAAACCAATGTATAATTGATGTTTTACGCAAATCGTTTTCAATAAAATAATATAAAAGTAAAATTAATTCCCGTTTTTCTTAAATGACAACCGCTATTTTGTAAAATAATTAAGTAAAATATAATGTGTTTTTCGACTGCATAGTACGGTCAAGCGACACAATTAAAGAATACTCGGTTTTCGCCGCATAATCAAAAAAGAAAATTTTTTATGGAAAAAAAAGAAGAAAAAACTGATGCGGACGAATGGCTCAAAGATTTGCCGCTAGTCCGCGCGAGGCTGAAAGAGAAACCGGAATTGTGCAGAAAAGATTGCAGGCACTGGGTATCGAAACAACTATTTTAAGCGATGAAAATTTAGCGGTTGAAACTCAACCAAGACGCTTGCGCGGTTATCGAATTTTGGGACGATAAAATAATTTTCGTTATTTTTAATCAAGACGAACTCGTTGTAACATCAAAGGATGATTTAATTTTAATCGTGTCCGGCGCGATTTTTGAGCGCAGAGTCGAGGCAACCGAAAAGCGTAACAAAAAGGGCGAAAACAAACTTTTGGAAACGGACGAAACAACTTCCGATGATTTTTTAATTGATATTTACAGCCGGTAAAACAAAATCGGTTATCGAATTTTTGCTAAAGGTTTCAATTTTTCGAGTTTGGAAACCGAAAAGGTAATGTTAAGCGTTGAAAATATGCGAAAACTTGTCAAAAAGCTGCGTGAAGTTGCGCCGAACGCGAAATTTGTTGATGATTATTCTGCAAGTGCGTGAAAGTTTGGGCAATACTTGGGAAGTCGAACTAAAAACCGATTCGCAAGGTTTAAGACGCGGCGGAATTGGAAGTTCTAATCTGGCAAATGTAACCATCGCTGATAATAAAAATTAATTTACAAAATATTCACGCCTTCAACGAGAAACTATATGAGTCCAAAGTTCAAAGTCCAAAGTTCAAAGTCCAAAGTTCAAAGTCCAAAGTTCAAAGTTCAAAGCTCAAGCCCAAAGACCAAAGACCAAAAACCGAACTTCGCCTTTGTTTATGGAGTTTTGCCGGTTTTGGAAGCATTGAGGGCGGAAAATCGGCGCATCGAAAAAATTATCATTGCCGACGGCGCAAACGAAAAACGTCTGAGCGATGTTTTGCGCTTGGCGCAGTCAAACGGCGTTGCAATTCAAAAAGTTCCGCGTGAAAATTTGGAAAGATTAGTCGAAAACGGCGCGAATCATCAAGGAATTATCGCCTTTATCGCGGCAGCTGAATATTTCGACACGAACAAACTTTTAAATGAAATTACGGCTAAAGAAAATTCCTTGAGCGTAATTTTAGACGGAGTAGAAGACCCGCGAAATTTCGGCGCGATTTTGCGAACCGTCGAATGCGCCGGTGCGGACGGCGTTTTTATTCCAGAACGCCGCGCCGTCGGCTTAACCGAAACTGTCGCCAAATCTTCAGCCGGCGCAACCGAATATGTCAAAGTCGCCAAAGTCATCAACGTCAATCGGCTGATTGACGAACTTAAAGAAAATAATATTTGGGTTGTCGGCGCGAGCGGCGATGCTCAAATGAATTATACGGATTGGGATTGGAAGCAGTCGTCAGCGTTGGTTTTAGGCGGCGAAGGCAAAGGTTTGCATCGCCTGACGGCGGAAAAATGTGATGTTTTGGTTAGAATTCCGTTGCTCGGCAATATCGAATCGTTAAATGTTTCGGTTGCTGCCGCCGTCATTTTGTATGAAGCCGTCAGACAGAGAAATACAGCAAATTAAATATGCAGAAAGAAAATTTTGATGTCCGCGAAAACGCCAAAAGAATCGCCGCCGAATATATCGAAAAAGGCGACGCGACGGGTTGGTTTGACGCGCTTTACAGCGAAGCCGCCGGAAACTACGAACATATTCCGTGGGCGGATTTGGAGCCGAATAAGTTTTTGAAAATTTGGGCGGAAAAAACCAACCTGCAAGGCGACGGCAGAAAGGCACTGGTTGTCGGCTGCGGTCTTGGCGACGACGCGAAATTTCTCGATGATTTGGGTTTTGATGTAACCGCCCTCGATATTTCGCTGACGGCAATCGAATGGGCGAAAAAACTTCACGCCGACACTGACATTAAATTTTTCGTCGCCGATCTTTTCGACACGCCTTCCGAATGGCAGAAAGCGTTTGAATTTGTGCTGGAAGTTTACACAATTCAGCCGCTTCCGCTTGAAATGCGTGAATCTGTGATTGATAAAATTGCCGATTTCGTCGCTGAAAAAGGGAAATTAGTCGTCGTTACACGCGGGCGCGAAGACGACGAAATTCCGCCGGAGTTGCCGTGGGCTTTATCGCGCAAAGATTTGGCGCGGTTTGAAGCGAATGGCTTAAAACAAATACATTTTGAAGAAATGTTCGGCGACGAAGATGAACCGATTAAACGATTTGTCATCGAATATGAAAGATAAATTTATTGATCTTTCATCAATCTTTCCCGCGCTTTTAATGCTTCATTATACGCTCCGCCCGGAACGTCGCCGATTTTGATGGCGGCTTGATAAATATTGGCGGCTGATTCGTCGCCGTAAAATTCAAAAATACGTCCGATTGCCACATAAGATAGAGAAAGTAAGGCTTTATCGGTTTGCGGAGTCGCGGAACGAATTGCATTTTCATAAAAAACCTTTGCTTCGAGCAGACGGATTTTTCGCGCTTCGGCATCGTTTATTGTTTCGGCGGAAAGACTAGCGTTGCGTCCCAGCGAGTAATAAATGCGCGGCGAATCTTTCGGAGATGTTTGCAAAAGCTGTTTTAATTGAACTTCAGCTTCCTGATAATTTTTATTTTTGATTATTGCGTCAATGCCGACAAGTTTTTTTGTAACCGGATTTTCGACAATTTCCGGCGTGGTTTCGACCATTTTCCGGCGTTCATTCCGTGCCGCAAGTCCGTGTTTTCGCGCGTCGGCAAATTGCGCCAGACGATTTGTTTCTTTGGTTGTGTCCAGCGAAAGAATCATATCGCGCAGCGAACTTTCGATGTCAAAACCCGAATCTTCTGAGCCTTTTAACTGATCGGCGAAATAAAACGCCAGAACCGCGCCTTTTTCGTAGGCTTCTGAAAGCGACACGGCTGTTTCGTCCGCCAGCGATCTTTTGAAAGTTTCGAGTTCGGCGGAAACCGCTTTTTTCTCGTCAACCGTTTTCATCAAATCAATTTTTCGACGCGCCTGTGCAGTCGCATTGCGAGTTTTCTCAAATTCGATTTGCCGCGCATCAGCCGCTGCGACGAGTGAACGCAAAACCGCCAGATAAACGTCCGGCGAAATGTTGGGATTTTCCTGTCGTCTTTCGTTTAGTAAAGTTTTGATGCCCGCGCTGAATGTGGAAATATCTTTGGCATTTTTCAAAACCAGCGGATCAAAAACATACTGCAAATAAGCGCGGCGCACTTCCGACGAAGCCAAATCGGTTTCAAGCGGAACAATTGCATAGTATTCATCGCGGGCGTTGATAAAATTAATTGTGCCTTTCGGAGCGAGCAGTTCCGGCACGATGACAAATTTGCGTGACCGTTCGCGGACTTCGGTTTTTTGCAGAGCTTTCTTGCCTTTCGCGGATTTCGATTCGGTTTTGATGCGGTCAATATATGAAAGTTGCGGTTTTGTATGCAGATAATCGAGCAATTCACCGACCATTATTTTGGCTGACGTTCGCATATCGTCGCCTGACGATTGATAGGTTTTTACATATTCGTCAAGTTTCGTATTTAAAGCCGAACGACGATAAAATTCACGAACCAATGGCGAATAATCAAGAACTTCAAGCAAATCGCCGGGCAAATCTTCCGTACGCGAAGGTTGAGCCAAATCCGGCGCGGGCGTTAATGTATAAGCCATCGAAATAAACGGCGCGAGAATTTCCGCGTCGCTTGCTTTCGGATGACGGCGTTTGTATTGAACGACAAAATTGCTGATTCTTTGACGCAAATTTTCATCTAAATTCGCCAAATCCGCCTGCAACTGCTGGCGAAACTGTTCGCCCTGTTCCGATAATGGAGTTTTAATTACCGCGACTTCTTTGCCCGAAGCATCTTTTGTTTGCGCCGCTTCGAGTGATGCCAGAACAACTATCAATCGTTTATCAGGCTCAATACTTACGCCGTAATTTGATAAATCGAAATTCGCGCTCTGAGCGAATATATTCAGAGAAAAAACAAAAATAAAAACAAAAAATAAAACTTTTTTCATCGCTTTAACGGTTAAAAATCAGAATGTCTAAAGACGCAAAACCGGCATAAATAAAAGGGGAATCAGTTACAAATATCTTTGCCTGTTTTGCATCTTTACATTTTTTAAAGATGCTGTTTCTTTTACAGTGGATGTCTTGACGAAAAAAAGGATAAAGGATTTTACCGCAGTTATCCTTTATCCTTCTTAAATTTGCAGCAAGAAATCGTTTTATTCAAAACTTCTCAATGCTTCACCTTCGTTTTCATAAACATCGAAAACGGTTAAAAGTTTGGTGATTGCCAAAAGGTCTTGAATTTTCTGCGTCAGATTCAAGAGTTTGAGCGTTCCGCCTTCTTTGTTAACGGCGGTAAAACTGGAAACAAGTTCGCCGATGCCGCTCGAATCAACATAGCCGACGCTGCCCAGATTTAATAAAATTTTATTTTTGCCTTCGCCGAGCAGACGGCGAATCGTCGTGCGAAGCGCAACGCTTCCTTCGCCAAGTGTTACTTTGCCGTCCATATCGAGAATTGTTACATCGCCCGCTTGTCGTTCCGAAATATTAAGTTCAGCCATTTTTTTCTCCTTTTAATTTTAGATAAGCTTGATTGCAGATTTTAGACGATAAACGCCTTAAAAGTCCAAGTTATATAACGAATTTATTTCTTTTTCAGCATTTTTACAACCATTCCGCCTTCCGCGTGATTCAACCATTTAACTTCGTCCATAAAAGTTTTCATAAATAGAATGCCGCGTCCGTCGGCTTTCATCAGATTTTCAGGATTCGTCGGGTCGGGAACTTCTTCAACCTTAAAGCCTTCGCCGAAATCTCTGATAATAATTTCCAATCCGTCGCTTGAATTTCTCAACGTCATTTCTACCTGTTTAGTTTCGTCCAGTTTGTTGCCGTGTTTGACGGCATTAGCGACGGTTTCACGTACCGCCATATCAATTGCGTAAGTCGCTTCTTCGGAAAATCCGGCGCGTCGGGCAAAATTGATAGTTTCGACGACGGCTTTATCAATTGATTCGAGCCGGCTCGGAATATTGAATTCTGTTTTTTCTTCGTTCACAAGTTTGATTGTAAGTTAGCGGTTTTATACGGTTTATGTCAAGACGAGAAGTTATTATTAAATTTTTGAAATTCAAAAAGCATATTGTTTGAATTTTGTGGCAATTTTGTCCGCTAAAACTAAAACGCCACAAGAGATTTCAATATTTAACCGGCTTTTGATAGCAATAAGTGGCTGAAAATGTTATGTTTATAGACTCGAAAAGTTTTGGCACAACGGTTGCGATTAGACAAAGCGTGAATGAAGGAAACTTTGAATTACTAACATAAAAGTTAAAAAGATAAAAAGTTTTTTCATTTTGAAGAAACACTTAGAAAAATTTTTTAGGAGATTTAAAAATGAAAAGTAAATTAGGAATTTTATTCGCGTTGGTTTTGGGTTTAGCAATCACGGGTTCGACGTTTGCACAAAACAATCAAACAATGTCGTCAAAAAACAAGACAAACAATCAAACAATGTCGTCAAAAACTACGACGCAAACGCCGGACAACAGCGGAACAATGTCGTCCAAAACGACGACGAAAAAATCGTCAAAACACATGGCGAAAAAACACAAAAAACAACATAAACATCATACAGCTAAAAGAACAAGCACAAAAGGCGTTCAAGGTTCGTAAAATCAAAAAGGCAGAAAAATTTTGAAAAAGGACAGGTGTATCAACTTTTAAGCATACAAAAGGCGAAACGATTTCTCCTCGTAGCAAAGCAGGGCGTAACTTTAAGGGCAAAAAGTTACGCCCTGCTTGTGTAAAAAGCAATGGACAGAAAATCAGATAAAATTAACCGGATTTTTTTGTGGCTCTTAGTAACGGGCGGTTTGTTGTCGCTTTTGCTTTACGGTTTGTCTTCGTTTTTTGCCAAACCGACGGTTGAAACCATCACGACTCACGCGCCGACATTCAATAACAACGCCGTTCGAGAGGTTGATTACGAAGATCAAAAACCCAGATAGTTTTTAGTCTAATGTGATTTGAAATCGTTCCGCCATCCGGTAAAGCGTTCGGCGGTCAATGCCGAGAACTTCCGCCGCTTTTGTGCGGTTGCCGTTTGTTTTCTCTAAAACGTGAAGCAAATATCTTTTTTCGAGTTCGTCGAAACTTGGTAAGTCGGCGTAAAGCTCCGACAAATCAAAATGCAAAGCCGTTTGTTTAAATTCTTCGGAAACAATTTTGACCGGCAAATCTTCCGCCAAAATCTCGCCGCCGCGTGATCTCAACGCCGCATATTCGATTGCCGCTTCGAGTTCGCGGACATTGCCTTTCCATTCGTAATGCACCAAATTTTTTAAAGCATTTTTCGAAAAACGCAGGTTTTCTTTGCCGACATTTTTCCGCGCTTTCTGCAAAAATTTTTCCGCTAAAATTGAAATATCCGTCGGACGCTCACGAAGCGGCGGCACACGCAAACTGACAACACTCAAACGATAAAATAAATCTTCGCGGAAATTTCCCGATTTTACTTCATTCTCCAAATTCCGATTGGTCGCGGCGATTATTCGCGCGTCAACCGTGCGGGTTTGTGTCGAGCCGACGCGCCGAATTTCGCTCTCTTGAAGCGCACGAAGAAGTTTGACCTGCATCGCCGGGGAAGTTTCGCCGATTTCATCCAGAAAAAGCGTTCCGCCGTTCGCTTCTTCCCAAAGTCCGCGCCGGTCGGCATTTGCGCCGGTAAATGAGCCTTTTGCGTGTCCGAAAAGTTCGGCTTCGAGCAATGATTCGGTCAACGCGCCGCAGTTGACGGCGACGAATGAACCGTCTTCACGCGTCGAATTTTGATGAATGGCGTGTGCGACAAGTTCTTTGCCCGTGCCGGATTCGCCCAAAATTAAAACGGTTGAACGAGTCGGCGCGACGCGGGCGATTTCCTTGTAAAGTTCGATCATTTTCGGCGAACTGCCGACCATCGCGCCGGAATTTAAGTTTTCCGCTTGAACATTTACTCGTTCGGAATTTTGCTCGACCGCGCGTTTCGCCGTCGCAATTATTTCATCAACTTTAAAAGGTTTTGAGATAAAATCCCACGCGCCTTCGCGGGTCGCTTCGACAGCCGTTTCCAGCGAGCCGAAACCCGTTACCAAAATCACCGGCGATTTTTCGCGCAGCCGCTTCAGCAAATCCAAACCCGAAAGATTTGATTCGAGATTGATGTCGCTGATAACGAGATCAAAATTTTCCTGATCGGACAAAGCTAAAGCCTTGTCGGGCGTGTCGGCGGTTTCGACCTGCCAATTTTCGGTGGATAAAATCTCCTTCAAAAGTTCGCAAGAAGCCTTGTCATCATCAATTACGAGAATTTTTTTCATATTTTCTCAAATTATTTTATACGCGGCGGACGATTGTTCAAAGAGGAGTTTAAAAATTTGTTTGAAAGCTCTCGCAAATTGTTGCTCGAAGCGCAAAACTATAAACTTTACACGTTACTTTTTACACTTGCCTTTCGTCTTAAAAACGGGCAGGTTTATGTTTGACATTGTTGACTTCAAATAAAATTACAAAATAAATGCCGAAAATCGGTTCGGCTATACTTCTTTCAGCAACGAATGTGCCAGAGTTTCGATTGGTGAAAACTATAATTTATTGGTATTGACGACAGTTCTGAAAATCGTGTAACCGATGCGAAGCTATACAATCAAGGGTTTTCTTGGTTGTCGCGCCAATAACAGCTTTGGCGGCTTTTACAAAAAGACGGGTCCGATTGAAATGATCGCATAGATTTTTTCGTGGCTATTTTGCTGTTTTTGCCAAAAACGCCACGCTTTCAATCTTATTTTGTTTGACCAAATTTGCCTGCAAACAAAGCAAAAATCAGAAACCGAAGAGTTTGAGAAATCTGGCACAAACTTTGCGAATTTGTTTGAAGATTTTGATAAAAACGGAGAAAAATTTATGACGGCACAGGCGGAACACTTGGCGCAGACATTTCTGCGGCGCGAATGGGCAAAATTAACGGCGCGTGAAAAAAAAGTTATCGAAAGTTTAATAAATCGCTCAAACGTCAGCCGCAATATCAATCGTGATTTGGACGACGGGCGCACATTCGGCGAAAAAATTGCCGATAAGGTTGCGACGTTCGGCGGTTCGTGGACGTTTATCAGTATTTTCGGCGGAATTCTTTTTGTCTGGGTGATAATAAATTCGTTCGTTTTGATGAGCGGAGCTTTCGATCCATTTCCGTATATTTTGCTGAATCTATTTCTTTCGATGCTCGCGGCGATTCAGGCACCGATAATTATGATGTCGCAAAACAGACAAACGGCACGCGACCGGCTCGACGCGGCGCACGATTACGAAGTAAATCTCAAATGCGAACTGGAAATCCGCGATTTGCACGAAAAACTCGACGAATTACGCAATCATAAATGGCTTGATTTAATTGAAATGCAGCAGCAGCAAATTCGCATTTTGGAAAAACTTTTGCGCGAACAAATAAAAATGTAGTTATTTGTGCAGAAAATATAACTTAAATTTCGTACCTTTGCCGCTTTCGCTTTCGGCTGTAATTTCGGCTTCGTGATTTTGCAAAATTTGTTTGACGACGACCAAACCTAATCCCGTGCCGCGCCAGCGTTCTTTGGTTGTAAAAAGCGGCTGAAAAATATGTTCGCGGACTTCTTCGCTCATTCCAACGCCGTTGTCGGC
>JBDTSO010000087.1:0-9253 GCA_039931085.1 Acidobacteriota bacterium
GATTCTTGCTACATTCATTCCATCTTGCCTCGTGTTTTATCACGTTCTGCCGGATTCGATAATCCAACCTGTAACCGATTTTTACAAGAACACAAATTTTTTATATTTATTCATCACCGCCATTATCGTCGGCAGCATTCTCGGAATGGATCGTCAGGCGCTAATTCGTAATTTTCTTAAAATTTTTGTTCCGCTAGCAAGCGGTTCAATCGCGGCAGCAATCGTCGGAACGCTCGTAGGTACACTGCTCGGAATGGGCGCACAGCATACTTTTTTCTTTACGGTCGCCCCGATTATGGCGGGCGGAGTCGGCGAAGGCGCGATTCCGCTGTCGGTCGGTTACGCCGATATTCTGCATCAGAATCAAGGAGAAGTTTTCGCACAGGTTTTGCCGCCGGTAATGCTCGGAAGTTTAACGGCGATTTTGCTTTCAGGCTTGCTCAACTTCGTCGGTAAAAAATATCCGCATTTAACCGGCGAAGGACGTTTAGAGCCGGGCGAGCATGACGAAATGGACGCGAAACAGGAAGAAATCACGGGTCATATAGATATTACTCATATTGCCGCGGGAGGAATTACGGCAATTTCGCTGTATCTGCTCGGCATGCTTCTCTACAATTTGTTTGGACTGCCCGCGCCGGTGGCAATGCTTTTTATCGCTGTCACTGTAAAACTCCTTAATGGAGCTTCGCCGCAGCTTCAGGAAGGAGCTTACGTCGTCTATAAATTCTTCGCTACGGCGGTCGTCTATCCGCTGCTTTTTCTGGTCGGTGTGGCTGTTACGCCGTGGGACAAATTAGTCGAGGCTTTTCACCCAGCCAACATTATTACCATTTTTGCGACTGTTGCCACGCTGATGGCGACCGGATTTTTTGTCGGCAAATGGCTGAAAATGTATCCGATTGAAACCGCAATTATCAACGCGACGCACAGTGGTCAAGGCGGTACGGGCGACGTGGCGATTTTAACCGCCGCCGACCGAATGGTTTTAATGCCGTTCGCACAAGTCGCCACGCGAATCGGCGGCGCAATCACGGTCACGATAGCCCTGATCATTCTATCCCGACTTTCTTAAAATTTGCGTTCAGCCGAACCGTTTATCATTTGCAGAAATTTAGGAAATCCGTAAAAATTCATTCCAGTCGGTCGTATAACTCTGACTTTTATAAATCTGCTTCATCGCCCATGCGCCGTTCAGATGAATGCCGCCAAATCGAACCGTGTCTTTACCGAACTTTTGATTTATTTCGTCAATCGCTTTTGTCAGGTCATGCCATTTCTTCCCCTTTTTTTTAGGCGCGATTTGTAACATTTCGAAACAATAATTGCTCCTATTTTCGATTCTATTAGTCGTATTATGGAGTAGATCAAACACTGGATTAGTTCTAAGTTTTTCAATGTTTTCATAAGAAAACTAATACCAAAACCAATTGAGAAGGTTTGCTATGCAGGTCAGAACCGTCTGCGGTAGCGGACGGTTTAACTTAGCGATTTGAGCCGTTTATCAAAAGTTCAAAAGATAATCTTCAACCGTCCGCTACCGCAGACGGTTCTGACTTAAAACACCAATTAAAATGGTTTTGGTACAATAACTTTCAAACCCTTTTGTTTTGACGCGGAATGGCTCGAAATGGCTCGAAATGAATGTGTATTTTTTGTTCGCCAGCATAGTTACGAAAAGTGAAACAGTTTAATTGTTTAAGAGAAAAAACTCTCTGTAAAATGAGAGTATGAAAAATACAATCAAGAATTCAAAGAAGCAGCAGCTAAGAAGTGTTTAGACGCGGAACGCGGCGGCTTCGATTTCCAGTGTGCTTGGGGTTAATAAAAATACGATTCACACTGGCGGCGGCAAAAGGATATTTTGTCGGTTGACGGCTCGCGTTGACAAAGAAAAGTTGTTGTTGCTGAAACGGATCATCGCGCCTTACCCGATGCAGAAACACGCACAATAAGTGCAAATTAAGCAACTATTGTGCGTGTTTCGCAATAAAAATTTGGCAATTTACTGAACTGTGAACTGCACGATTCGCAATTGGGTAGTTTGCCTTTGCGGAATGTAATTGAGAATGTGCAGAACAACGGCATCACCTGTTTTTAACTTGCTTGTGACATCGTTAAAGGATTTCAAGGTTGTTACAGGGACGCGATTGATGCGCTGAATCAAATCGCCTTTGCTGAGCGCGGAATCCGTGCCGGTTGTATTCTTTACATCGGCGATAAAACTGGCAGGATTGATATTTTTAATTATCAATCCTTTTTCGCCTTGTAGTTTGTAAATAGCGGCATCTTGCGGTGTCAGTTCAGTCAACGTCAAACCGAACGGCTCAACCGGTTTTCTTTGTCCGTCAATTAGCAATTTTACCGGAGTCTCGTCATCAATAATTTTGTTATTCGACGGACGTTCAGCCGGTTTTATGACGGTTGTTTTGCGATCCATACGGTTTCCCGTTTCGCGCAAATACACGAGATTTATTTCTTTATCCGGTATGGTTAAGGCAACTTTTTGAATCAAATCGTTCGCGTCTGCAATCTTTTCGCCGTTGTATTCCAGAATTATATCGCCCGTCTGCAAACCGGCGGCGGCGGCGGGACTTTGTTTGTCGCTGACACTTGTAACAATCGCGCCGCGTGCTTCTTCAAGTCCATAAACTTTAGCAAATTCCGCCTTTACAGAATCGAGATATACGCCCAAATAGCCGCGCCGGACTTTTCCGCCCCGCACGATTTGCTGATAAACATTTGCCGCGTCATTTGACGGCAGCGCAAAGCCGATGCCGTTGTAATCGCCGGTCAAAGTAGCGATTTGCGAATTGATCCCGATAACTTCACCGTTCATATTAACGAGCGGACCGCCGGAATTTCCCCGGTTAATTGCCGCGTCGGTTTGAATAAACTTTTGAAACGGCGTCGCTTGCGGCGTTTCGCGCTTTGTTTGCGAAATAATTCCCGCTGTTACAGTCTGCGCCAAGCCGAACGGCGAACCGAGTGCCAAAACCCAATCACCGATTCGCGCCGCGTCCGAATTGCCAAGTTTGATAAACGGCAAATCGTGTCCCGCATCAATTTTCAAAATCGCCAAATCGGTCAAATCATCAGAGCCGACAATTTTCGCCTGATATTCCGCGCCCGACTGCAAACGCACGGTGATGCGCGAAGCGTCGTCAACAACGTGCAGATTTGTCAAAATATAGCCGCTTTTGTCAACGATGAAACCGCTTCCGACCGAATAAGACGGACGGCGCGGCGACTGGCGGCGAAAAAATTCCATAATGTCATTGGCATCTTCAGAAGGATTATCGTTTTTAAGCGTTATTTCGGGAATTTTTCCCTTTGTGTCAATATTGACGACGGCAGGTTCAACGCGATTGGCGACTTCGGCAAACGAAGCGGAAAGTTGTTCAGGAGAAATTCTTGCCGATTCGCTGATTTTATCGCCGACGGCAGTGGTTTGAGCGAAAGATAAAACTACGCTGCTTCCGAAAATCAGAAGCGCGAAAACAAAACCTATTACATTAACACGCACAATCCGCATCAATGTTTTTTTCGATTCATCAAATGACATAAATGTTCTCCTTAAAATCTCTATATTTTGGCAAAAATACCGTTATTGTTAAAGTATAACAAAAGACAAATGCTAATTACGAATTATACGGCGAATAATTTTGTCTGACCTTCATTTTTGACTAATTACAATTAACGATTTACGATTTACGCATCATACGATTCACAAATTATGCTTGAAGAATATCTAAAACAATTTCTCGAACATCTGCGCTACGAACGAAATGTCAGCACACACACTTTGCGGAATTATTCGAGCGATTTGGAACAGTTTCACGAACATATTGCGCCCGCGCAGACGGACGGCACACGCAAACAGATTGCCGTCAAAGATATTGACCATTTGACGATCCGCGAATGGATGGCATCTTTGCACGCCGACAATAAAAAGAAAACTTCGATTGCGCGAAAACTCGCGTCGTTGCGGACGTTTTTTCAATTTCTGGTGCGCGAAGGAATTCAGGAAACAAATCCGGCGAAACTCGTCGCAACACCGAAAGTCGAGCGCAAACTGCCGAATCATCTCTCGATGGAAGATGCCGTCCGTTTTATCGAATCGCCGGATTTGGAAACGGATTTGGGCAGACGCGACCGCGCGATTCTGGAATTTTTATACGCGACCGGAATGCGCGTCGGCGAACTCGTCAGACTGGATTTAAAAGATATTGATTTCCGCGAAAAACTTGTGCGCGTAACCGGAAAGCGCAAAAAACAGCGCATTTTGCCGTTCGGCGAACCCGCTTTGCAGGCGTTGATGTACTATTTGAACGAAACGCGCCCGACTTTTCTCAACAATTGTCCGCCGACTGAAAGAGATGAACAAGCCGTTTTTCTGAATTATCAGGGAACGCGATTAACCACGCGCAGCGTCGGGCGAATGGTTGATAAATACATCAAACAAATCGCCGATATTCACGACATTTCGCCGCATTCTCTGCGTCATTCGTTCGCCACGCACTTGCTTGATTCGGGCGCGGATTTGCGCGATATTCAGGAACTTTTAGGACACGCGCGGCTTTCGACGACGCAGATTTATACGCACGTTTCGATGGAAAAATTAATCGAAGTTTATGATAAAGCGCATCCGAAAGCGTAATTTTACGGTGAATTCAATTTTTTTAAATTGTGATTCTACGAATGAGGAAATTAAAATGAAAAAACAATTGTTGTTGTTGCTGTTTTTGATTTTCTTGACAAACGCGGTCAAAGCGCAAGACAGGTGCGATATTTCCACGCAGCAAACTCTGGAAACGCTTCAAAAAGCCGATACGTTTTTTTATTCAATCGTTTTCAACAAAATTTTACGCCGAAGCGCGACAAAGAGCGGCAAATAATAATACAAAACCATTGCCGATGAAAATGCTGGAATTTTTAGCCGACGAAACAGCAGGCAGATTTTACGAAAAAGACGCTTCAAATTTAAAGGAAGCATTTCAAAACATCGCCGATGAACTGAAAAACCAGTATTTAGTTGGGTTTTATCCGCAAAATACCGAAACCGAATATCTTCAAAAAACTATCAGAATAATGCTCGACCGCAAAGATTTGAGAATCGAAACGAAAAAAAGATGGCAGTTTTGATGTTTGCGGCTGCAAAATTGAAGTTCAACAATTCGCGTTCAAAATGTTGATGTTTGAAAGTAAACATTTATGAAATTGAAACTTACAATGAAAATTTTTCTTCCATATCTTTTTTTATTGCTTTTCACTTCAACGATTTTCGCTCAGGAAAAACCAAAAGCATTAAGGGCGGCACTAAAGATATGGAAAGAGCGATTCAAAGCATAAAAAATATTTACAAATTTTTGAAGCGCGATATGAGCCGAATTACAATCGTGCGCGGCGGTTTTCGTGAATATGACACGGTTGATTCGTGGCTTTTATTTGAGAATGCTGAACCGCCAACTCCAACGCCGACAGTTGATAAAAAATTTGTTATCCCGAAAATAGTTAGAAAGAGTCGCGCACGAAGAAAGCCTTAATATCTTACATCTTTGCCGGATAATTTCATTTTGCTCAAGAAGGCGCGAAGTTCGCCAAGTAAAACAAAAACTGCTACAACTTATATCTGTCAATACGAAAATTTACCAATACAAAAAACTTGAAAAAGTATTTTTTTTATTTTATTACCAAAAATAATGAAGAAAAAAGTGTCGAAATTTTTATCGTTTAACTTAATAATTATCTTGATTTTGCTGTCGTATTCGGCAATTTTCGCCGATCAGATCACGCTGAAAAACGGCGACCGTTTGACGGGGAAAATCGTCAAAAAAGACGGCGATTCGATTATTATTAAAACGGAAGCGATGGGCGAAGTGAAGATTTTATGGTCGGCGGTTGAAAAACTTGTTTCCGACGACGCGCTCAATATCAAGCTCGCCGACGGACAACTTATCAAAGGCGTGGTCGAAACGGAAAATTCAAAAATCGAAGTTGCTACGAAAGATGCAGGCACGGTTGAAATTGCGAAGGAAAATGTCGAAATCGTGCGTTCAAATGAAGAACAGGCGAAGTTTGAAGCCGAAGAAGAACGGCTGCGAAATCCCGGACTTCTCGAATTGTGGCGCGGTTCGGTTGATGCCGGATTTAACTTGACTTCGGGCAATTCCAGCACAAAATCGCTGGCGGCGAGTGTGCGGGCGAATCGCGAAACGCGCAAAGACAAAATCACGGTTCGCGCCAATATAATTCAGGCGAGCAATTCGGACTCCGGCTTTTCGGTAACGACCGCGCAAGCCGTTTTCGGCGGAATTCGTTATGATTACAATTTGAGCCGAAAAACATTCGTTTTCGCGTCCGCCGATTTTGAATACGACAAACCGCAGCTTCTCGATTTGCGTTCGGTTTTTGGAGCAGGTTTTGGCTATCGCGCGATTCGCAGCGATAAAACCGAACTCGATGTGTTCGGCGGCGCGACTTATAACCGCGAAAATTATTCGACTGGTGTGAAACGCAATTCCGCCGAAGGCTTAATCGGTAACGATTTGAGTTATAAATTCAACGACCGAATCAGTTTGGAGCAAGGCTTCAAATTCTATCCGGGAATTTCCGATTTCGGAAAAATTCGCTCGATTTTAGACGCTTCGCTCGTCGCCGGGTTGAACGATTGGCTGAGTTTCCAAGTAACCGTCGGCGACAGATTTAACAGCCGCCCGATTGCCAACGCCAAGAAAAACGATTTTCTTTTCTCGACCGGCTTGCGGGCAACTTTCGGCAGAAAGAAAAATAAATAATGAAATTCGGTTTAATTGCCGGAAACGGCGAATTTCCATTTCTCGTCGTCGAAGGCGCGAAAAAAAAGGGCGCGTCTTTGGTTGTCGCGGCAATTCGTGAAGAAACCGATAAACGCATCGAAGAAATCGCCGAAAAAGTAATTTGGGTTGGCATCGGACAGCTCGGCAAAATGATTTCTTTTTTCAAAAAGGAAGGCGTTGAAAAGGTGATAATGGCTGGACAGGTCAAGCACGTTCAGATTTTTTCCGGCGCGTTTCCCGATTGGCGAATGGCGAAAATGCTTTATAATTTGCCGCACCGCAACACCGATTCGTTAATCGGCGGAATCGCCGACGAACTCGCCAAAGACGGCATCGAATTGATTGATTCGACATATTTCATTCAGGAAAATCTCGCGCACGAAGGCGTTTTATCAAAAAGAAAACCCGACGAAACCGAGCGCGGAAATATCGAATACGGCTTGAAAATCGCCAACGAAATTGCGCGGCTCGATTTGGGACAAACGATTGTCGTCCGCGCCAAAGCGTGTGTCGCCATCGAAGCGATGGAAGGAACTGACGCGGTAATAAAACGCGCCGGAGAACTGGCAAAAGGAAAATTAACCGTTGTCAAAGTCCCCAAACCGAATCAGGATATGCGTTTCGACGTTCCGGTCGTCGGCGTTCCGACGATTGAAACGATGATTAAAGCGGGCGCGAGTTGTCTTTGTTTGACTGCCGGAAAAACTCTGATTTTCGACCGCGAAGAAATGATTAAACTCGCTGACAGTAAAAAAATTGCGATTGTCGCCGTCGAACCTGAAACAAATTTTAACAATCTTCCGTAAAAAACAAACAACAAAAAGTCTTCAAAACGCTTCAAAAATCGAGAATAAAATAAATTTGAAGATTCGTTTATCAAAATTAATATACAGAGAAAAAATGAGAAAAAATCCGGTTACAAAAAATTTACTTGCGTTATTTTTAACATTTGCGTTTGTCTTTCCGTCTTTGACGATGGCGCAAACCGCGACCAAAGCGAATTCGCCGGCGATGAAAGCGGCGGAAAATATCACGGCGGCACAGCTTAAAGATTATCTTTATTTTGTCGCTTCCGACGAAATGGAAGGACGCGACACGCCTTCGCGCGGGCTTAATTTGACCGCTAAATTTATCGGCACGCTGCTGTCGCGCTGGAAGTTCAAACCGGCGGGCGATGACGGAACTTATTTTCAGAAAATTGCGCTCATTCGTGAATCGCCCGACGCGGAAAAGTCGAGTTTGACAATCGGCGATCAAAAATTTAATTACGGCGCGGATTATTATCGAATGAGCGGCGGTTCTGAAAATATGATTTCCGCGCCGCTTGTTTACGGCGGAGACGGTTGGTATTTCAAGGCAAAAGGGATTGACGCGCTGCAAAATGTTGACGCGACCGGGAAAATCGTCGTTTTATACAGCGACGGCGTGCCGAATCGTTTTTACGCCACCGCGCTTCCGAAAGGCATCACGCGCGCGGATTTATCAGGCGAACGCGGCAAAGATTGGGTTGATCCGCTGACTTACGCCAAACAAAAAGGTGCGGTCGGCGTAATTATTGTGGCATCGAACACCGCACAATCCGATTGGGAAAATATCTCAAAACCACCGGCAGTTCAGCGTCCGTTTGTGGAAAAATTTCGCGCAGAAGCATCTTTGCCGACAATTTTCGTTTCGCAGAAAGCCGGCGATATGTTGTTTACCGACGCGAAAAACGCGCCGTATCGAATGAACGCCGAAATGCCGAAAAATTCGACTGCCGCATTTGCTTTGAATCCGAATACAAAAGTTGATTTCAAAGCCGCCATCAAACAGGAAAAAGTTTACACACAAAATGTCGTCGCGCTGTGGGAAGGAAGCGATCCGGTTTTGAAAAACGAAATGGTCGCCATCGGCGCACATTACGACCACATCGGTTTGAGCAGTCCGGCATCATCAAATCCCGACAAAATCAACAACGGCGCAGACGATGACGGTTCGGGAACGGTTTCGGTGCTTTCGATAGCGGAAGCGTTGGCGAAATCACCGACGCGACCGAAACGCTCGATTTTATTGGTTTGGCACTGCGGCGAAGAAAAAGGACTGTGGGTAAGCGAATATTTTAACAAATTTCCAACGGTCAACATCAAAAATGTCGTCGCGCAGTTAAATATAGATATGATCGGGCGCAGCCGCAAATCGAATGACAACAATCCGAAAAACGCCAATCTTTCCGGCGAAAATGAGGTTTACGTCATCGGTTCGCGGATGATGAGTTCAAAACTCGGCGACGTGACTAAATCAATTAACGATTCGTATTTGAAACTAAATTACGATTTGAAATATGACGATCCGAAAGACACGAATCGTTTCTTTTTCCGCTCGGATCATTTTAATTACGCGCTCAACGGCATTCCGATTGTCTTTTGGTTTGACGGCGTTCACGAAGATTATCACCA
>JBDTSO010000088.1:0-9222 GCA_039931085.1 Acidobacteriota bacterium
AAGCCGCTTTTGCCATCCAATTCGGGTCAAATGGTTTGCCTGTTTTCAATACTCCGTATGCCAGATGAATTAGTTTTCGCATCGCCGCGCCGATGACCGCCATTTTGGATTTACCGCGTTCACGCATCCCTCTGCTGACCATTGTTGAAAAAAACCGCTGCACCGCAGAGCCGTGATCGCCGGAAAGTAAAGTGCTTTGCGAAGACGGGCATTGCCAATCTCAATCGTTAGCTGTTTTAGTAAATCTGCAGATGATTACTAATTGTCAATTATCCATTTGAAATAATAATTCACAATGTCCGGCGACTTTTTCAAACTTTTTCATTTATTATGGAGTCTAACTTAACAAGCGAAATTCAAGGCAGGTAAATGATTATATGAGTTGGAAATTTTGGTCAAATTTGCTCGCAGTTTGCGGACTGAGCGTATTAATGTCCGCCGCTCTGACGGCTCAAAAGAAAACCGCTGAAAATTATGACGGCAAAACCACTGCTCCGGCGACAATCTTGAAACCCGCCGCGGTTCAGCCGCGCGCACTGGGACAGGCGACGCTTGTTTCCGGTCCGACTGCCTGCAGCGGAGGAAATTGCTACCAACTCAATATTGACTGCTCCGAACTGCAAGAGCCGGTCAATCTTTCGCTGCGGGTCGCCGAGCCTGCCGCTCAAGCCGCGCCGCGCGGAACGATTATTTTTATGTCGGGCGGCGGCGGAACAGAACCTTGGGATAACAGCACGGATGCGCGGCGGGTTATCAGCGATTTGCGGGCAAACGGTTTTCGCACGGTCATTCTACAATGGACGGGCAAAGGCTGGTTAGCCGCCAAGCAAGGTTGGCACTCCGGGCAAGGAAGATTAGCCTGCCGACCGGCAACGGCGGCTCGCTGGATTTACGATAATCTGTTTACTCCAAGCGCGACAACCGCTTTTTGCGCGACCGGACAATCCGGCGGCTCATCGCAGGTCGCTTATATGATTACGCAATACGGTTTGTCGAATATTCTCTCCGCCGTCGTGCCGACCGGCGGTCCGCCGATGGGTCGGGTTGATTTGGGCTGTCTGAAATACGATCCGGCTAATCAATCGGCGTGGTATAACGAAAATGCCAGTTCCAATACGATTGACGAGGGATTCGGTTATTCTCCTGGTTTAGGTCCCTGCACGAGCAGCAATTGGAGCTTCCGCAAACGCTTTCAGGAAGCCAGCGTCGCGTTTGGCGATTGGCAATACAATTATCCGAATACGATGGTCTGGATGTTGCTCGGCGCACAGGACACTACGCCTTCGGTCGGGCAAAGCCAATTTTACTATCAGCGAATGTTGGACGCTAACACACCATTTCTGCACTTCGATATTGTTCCCAATACGGCGCACGGCGTTCAAAACAGTCCGACGGGAGCGAATTTGATTCGAGATGTTATGCTCAATGAATGCCGTCTGCGATAAACGAAAACTTTTCCAAAAATTGTGACGACCGCTATCCGTTCAGCTTTTACGCGGCATTTCTCAAACCGTTATTGTGCGATTCTAGTATTTGACTATATCTGTGTTGTCTTGCGTGTAGCGAAATTTACATAAGCTGTCCGAATAAATAACAGCTAACAAATTATTGGACGTGAGGGCGAAATAGCTTCTCTTTAAAATCTTTTTCGGTAAATCAGAGTTGCGTGTATTCGGTTTCGCTCCACGTCATCTCAACCGTTCAAAATACAGACAAGGTAATTTAGTTTTTAAAATTCGTGAATATTTGCGATAATGCACATCATTCGCGGATTTTTTTATGTCTGAAAATGATTCTCAAAAAGAGGAAAATAAAAGCGGCAATCAAAAATTTTTGATTGGGTTGGCACGGGCGTTCGGCGGCGCGATTCTTTTTTCCTTTTCCATTTTGATGACGATGGAAATGTGGCGGCTCGGTTTTTATATTGATAAATTTCGGCTCGCACTGTTTATTACCGCTTTTATGCCGATGCTTTTCGGCTTGGCTTATTTTGACGGTTTTGAAGATACAAACAGTTTGACCGAAGATGCGATAGATACTTTTGTCGCCTACACAGTCGGTTTTGTCGCATCTGCTTTGATTTTGTTCGCTTTTAATATCATCAATTTTCAAATGCCGTTTGATGAAATTATCGGGAAAATTTCTATACAGGCAATAACGGCAGCCGTCGGCGCACTGGTCGCCCAAAGTCAGCTTGGAGGAAAAAGCGGCGATTCCGAATCCGAAGACAAAGATGAAAATGAAAAATCGCCGCGCAGTTACTTCGGCGAAATCCTTTTGATGATAATCGGCATAATTTTTCTGACAATGAGCATTGCGCCGACCGAAGAAATGATTTTGATCGCTTTTAGAATGACTTACTGGCACGCTTTTGCGTTGGCAATCGGAACTTTGATAATGATGCACGCGGTCGTTTACGTCGTAAAATTTCGCGGTCAGGAAAAAACGCCGGAAAATGTTTCTTTTATCAGCATTTTTGCGCGTTATACGATTGTCGGTTATGCAGTGGTTTTGCTGGTGTGTTTATATTTACTCTGGACGTTCGGCAGAACAAGCGGAATGAGCTGGGAAGAAATCGCAAAAGTTACGATAGTTTTGGGTTTTCCCGGCGCATTGGGCGCGTCCGGCTCGCGTTTGATTTTATAAAAATGGCAGACCAAAATTCAGACAATTCAAACGAACGACAGACTGGAAAAACTTCGATTCTGGAATGGTTTGTCGCCGTTATCGGTTTAATTTTAGTTGTCGGGACAATCGGTTTTATGATGTATAAAGCCTTCACTTCAAAAGATACGCCGCCGAATTTTACAACGAAAATCGAACGAATCGAAACAGTAAATTCGGGTTACGTCGTCGTATTTAATTTGATAAATAGCGGAGAGCAAACAGCTTCCGGCGTAAATGTCGAAGGCGAACTGAAAAACGGCGGCGAAAGTTTGGAAAAAAGCGGCGTAACCTTTGATTACGCGCCTTCACAATCCGAAACCGAAGGCGGATTGTTTTTTAAGAATAATCCGAGCCAATTTCAAATAGAAATTCGCGCCAAAGGCTATGCCAAACCGTAACGAAATGCGAATGGAAAGAGGAGAAAGGCGAAGGTAGAAAACTACTTCTTCGTCTTTCACATTTTCCTTTTCTCCATTTATTAGCGTAGGTTTCCGCGCCGGCTGCATAAAAAAAATCACCACAAACAGCAAAACCCTGCACAATCGCACTTCCTTAAGATCCGCGCAGAGTTCATCTGATGTTCAAATAATTATTATAAGAGAATCCGCTCTGAAATATCTTAATAATTTCTCGGCGGCGATGAATTTGCGGTTTCGCTGACGGAAACAAACCGGGAACAAGCCCGCATCGTGACCGAAAAAATGCGCGAAAAAATGCTCGCGGAAATGCAGAAAGAGAAATGGGCGGTAACTTTCAGCATCGGCGTTCTGACGTGCGTAAAACCGCCGAAAACGGTTGATGAAGTTATCAAAATTGTTGACGGTTTGATGTATGAGGTAAAAAATAACGGAAAAAATTCCGTCAGATTTGAAGAGTATTTCGATGATTCGCCGACAGCTAATACCAAAACCATTTTAATTGGTGTTTTAAGTCAGAACCGTCTGCGGTAGCGGACGGTTGAAGATTATCTTTTGAACTTTTGATAAACGGCTCAAATCGCTAAGTTAAACCGTCCGCTACCGCAGACGGTTCTGACCTGCATAGCAAACCTTCTCAATTGGTTTTGGTATAATTATCAGGAAACGGCAAAAGTTGCGGAAGCGGGAAGTTTTTAATTTTCGCACAAATTTCCATCAATGTTTTATCGCATCGAGAAAAGTTTTCATTTCGAGAAGTTTGATGTCGTCGCGTTTTCGGAGTTCGCGCAAAAACCAACCTTTGTGTCCCGCGCCGTAAGTGATGAGAATTCGTTTGCCCTGATAGCGATATTTCTCCAAAGCCTTTTCGATATTCCAATAATGCGCGATGTTGATATTTTCCCAACCGCCCAAACCGAGTTCGTCGTTGAATAATTTATTATAAACCTGCAATCCGATGTCCTGAATCCGATCATATTCGTCGGTGTGAATAAAATACGGATTATTTTCCTTGCCTTTGAGCAGATCGTCCGAACGCTGATTGGCTTCGGTATTTGTGTCCCAATCCGCTTTTCGCAACGGATTTTCTCTGATTTCTTTGAGCTTTTTATTGCGGTCGTCATTCATAAATTTAGTCCAGCCGGCAGTCGGAATAATCTCGAATTTCATCTCCTTTGTGAGCGGAAAAATAACATTGACGTATTCAGGAAAAACCTTGACACGCGGTTCGGTAATCACGCCGTCCTTCTTAAATTCGCGCATCGCTTCATCAAAACGGTCAGGCGGAATCTCGGTCAGAATGATGTCCGGTTTGATCTGTTTGATTAGTTTGGTCAAATATTCGACATTATAGAACGAATCGGTCAGATGTCCCGAATGAATAGTGCCAAGCACAAGAACTTCGTTTTTTACTTTTTTTGATTTTTGCGCGAAAGCTGTCAAACTCATGTTCAAAAGCAAGATTCCGAGCAAAAGCATTAGCGATAAACTGCGTTTGATTTTCATATTGATTGTTCCTGTTACTCTTTTTTGACTAACGGCGTTTTATCAATTTTCGCTCAATCGCTTCGCAAATTCCATCAGTTTTTCGCGCCGGAGCAACGCCGTTGATACGTTTCGATAGATATTTTTAGGCAAATTCAGCGTAATTTCCATACCGCAATTTTAACACAAACAAAATTTCATCTAAAGCATTTTTAACTTTTCCAAAACTTCATTCAAATCAACTTCGCCGACATTTTTAGCATTCGCGCAGATTTCCATCAATAATTCATCCTGCGCGTTGCCTTTTTCCTTAGCGATTTTGTAAGGCAAATCTTCGCGGAAAGTAACCATTGAATATTTGGAAAAATAATCGGGAAATTCGTGTTCGAGGTGCGTTTCGAGTTGGCGTTTCCGTTGGAAAACCGGATCGGCGACTGAATCGCGCATCTCGAAAAAATTTTCTTCCGCCAAATCGCAAATTGCGTCGGCGTTCGGTTTTCTTTGCATTGAGTATTCGTCAAAAACCTTTTCCCAATTCGTGCCGTGTTTTTCGATTTGAGCATCAAGCACACGGCAATCTTCAAACGAGCAATTCATTCCCTGACCGTAAAACGGCACCATCGCGTGCGCCGAATCGCCTAATAATAGAGCTTTGCCGCTGACGTTCCACGGAAAACATTTGATTGTGCCGAGATTTCCGGTCGGATTCGTGAAAAAATCTTCGATCAAGGTCGGCATCAACGGAATCGCATCGGGAAAATTTGTCTGGAAAAATTTTACTAGAGATTTTTCATTGTCTAATTTTTCAAAACTGTTTTCGCCTTCAAACGCAAGAAACAAAGTGCAGGTAAAACTCCCGTCGAAATTCGGCAGAGCAATCATCAAAAATTCGTGTCGCGCCCAAATGTGCAAAGCGTTTTTCTCCATCAAAAACTCGCCGTCCGTTGCGGCGGGCAAGTTTCCTTCAAACTCCGATTTTGGCGGAATTGATAATTCCTTATAACCGTGTTCGAGATATTTCTGCTCGTAATTAAAACGCGAAACGCCGCCGCTCATCATCGCTTGCCGAACTGCCGAACCTGCGCCGTCTGTTGCGATTAACGTATCGCCTTTGATTCTTTTTCCGCTTTCGAGAATCGCTTCGCCCGTTTTGCAATCGAAATCAACGCATTTTTGATTAAAAAAGAATTTAGATTCGGCGTAATTATCCGCTTCGTTTATCAACGCGATATTCAAACCGCCGCGTGAAACTGAGTTGATAAATTCGCCTGTGCGTCCCGAATACGGAAGCAGTTTTGTTTCGCCGCTGACCGAATGAATCATTCGCCCAAACATCGGCACGGCTTCTCTGAGCATATATTCGTCCATCCCGACTTCTTTTAACGCCGCAATTCCTCTGTCGGACAAAGCAAGATTTATCGAACGCCCCGCCGACATTTCTTCCAGACGCATATCGCCGCGTGATTCATAAACTTCGGTTTCAATATCGCGTTTTGCCAGATAAAGGCTTAAAAGTGAACCGGCAAGTCCCGCGCCGATGATAATTACTTTTTGTTGTGCCATAATTTTTTCAGCCGTAATTCAATTAAACTAAACAATTCTTAATTCCGCAAAAGATCAATTATTTTAAAAGCGAGACGGAATTTGCAGAATCTTTTTGATGAGATTAAATTAAATATATGAAAATTCTATCGGTAAATGTCGGTCTGCCGCGAATCGTCGAATATCACGAAGAACCTGTTTTAACGGCGATTTTCAAAGAACCTGTCGAAGGAAAAGTTAGCGTTAGTGAGTTTAACCTCGAAGGCGACCGCCAAGCCGATTTGCGCGTCCACGGCGGATATTCAAAAGCCGTCTATGTTTATCCGTCAGAGCATTACGAATTTTGGAAAAACGAATTGCCGGAGATGTATCTGCCGTTCGGAATTTTCGGCGAAAACTTAACGAGCGAAGGTTTAAGGGAAAGCGAAGTTTTCATCGGCGACCGTTTGAGAATGGGAACGGCGCAATTTATCGTAACCGAACCGCGTCAACCTTGTTACAAACTCGGCATTAGATTCGGGCGCACCGACATTATCAAGCGTTTCGCCCAAAGCGGACGAAGCGGCTTTTATCTCGCCATCGAAAAAACAGGCGAACTCGAATCGGGAAATGAGATTGAAATTATTGAACGCGAACAAAATATAACTTCTATTGCCGATGTTGTTCGGGAAAAATTAAAGTTAAAATAATTTTCCCATAATTAAACAAAACTCCAGATGCCTTTTTCCAACTCATCAAGCGAAAAATCAACTGCTTCCGGCTTTAAACGCATTGCATAACGGCGCAAATCGGCAGTTTCGTAGAGCATCGTCAGCATCATCAGACGTTTTCGCATTGTTTCGTCGAGTTCATTTTCCCGATAACCGTAGGCTTTGAAAAATTCGCGCTGAAGTTCGCGCTGACCTTGAATAATCAAAACACAGACCGCAAGAAAATCGTATTCGTGAAAACCGCGCCGCGAATCTGCGAAATCGAAAAGTCCGGCGATTTCCAAATTTCCGTTTGAATTTTTCACGCACAAATTGCCGAAATGAACGTCCGAGTGCATAAAAACCGTTGGAGAATTTACGGGAACGAGTTTCAGGTTTTCTTTGATAAAGTCAGGCAAAACATCAATTATTTGTTGGTTTACGCCGTGCGTGATCTGTCGTTCGACAAAAGTTTCGGCGCGGTCTTTGACGAATTCCGCCCAATTATCGTCGGCGAAATCGGGATTTATTTCGTGAATCTATTTCAAGCCATCGGCGAGTTTCATGATAAATTCGATCTGCGTTTTTTCGGGAATTTTCAGCCAATCAATGCGCGTCATCAAATCGCCTTTCATTCGCGTCATCAAAATGTATGAAAAATGTTCAAATTTGCCTTGATAAATAATTTCGGGAATTTTGAAAAAGGTTTTTCCGCCGATTGCTTCGAGAGCCTTCGATTCGCGTTCAAAACAACTGCGAAACGGACGATAAATTTTTAATACAAGCGCATCGTCAACAAAAAAAACGATATGTTCACTTCCGCCCGCACGTTCTATTTTGTTAAACGAAACGCGATGCCGTCGGCAAAGTTCCTGTACTGCATCAACCCAAATCTGACTTTGAAAATGTGCGTCAAAATCTTTTTCGCTCTTTAAGACGGAAAATTTCATTATTATCAATCAAGCCAGACAATCCTTCAAAATTTTAACAAATCTGAAAACATCCAAAAACGAATTATAAAGCGGAACAGGCGCGACGCGAATCACGTCGGGTTCGCGCCAATCGGCGATTACACCGCGTTCAGAAATCGCTTTGAACAAATTTTTATCCGCGTCTTTGACGCGAATCGAAAGTTGACAGCCGCGTTGGTTTTCGTCCGCAGGCGTAATGACGGAAATGCGTTCGTCGTGAAATTCGTTTAGTAGAAATTCCAAGTATCCGGTTAATCTGCGTGATTTTTCAATCAAATTTTGCATTCCCGCTTCCTCAAAAATATCGAGCGAAGCCCGCAAGGACGCGAGCAGCAAAATCGGTTGGTTGGACAATTGCCAACCTTCCGCGCCTTTGATTGGAATAAATTCGTCATCCATCAAAAAGCGCGTTTCCTTGTCGTGTCCCCACCAACCGGCAAGACGCGGAAGATCGAATTTTTCAGAATGCCGTTCGTGAACAAAAACGCCGCCGATTCCGCCCGGACCTGAATTTAAATATTTATAAGTACACCAAGCGGCAAAATCCACGTTCCAATCGTGCAGTTTGAGTTCGACGTTTCCCGCCGCGTGTGCCAGATCAAAACCGACAACCGCGCCCGCTTTGTGTCCGGCTTTGGTGATTTTTTCAAAATCGAATTTTTGCCCTGTGTAATAATTTACGCCGCCAAGCAAAATCAAAGCGATTGAATCGGCATTTTTTTCGATTGTTTCTAAAATATCTTCGGTGCGTAAAGTCGTTTCACCTTGGCGCGGTTTTAGTTCAATTAAGGATTTTTCGACATCAAAACCGTGCAGTTTCAAATGTGATTTGACGGCGTATTGATCTGAAGGGAACGCGCCAGCTTCGATGACGATTTTGTATCTTTCGCTTATCGGACGATAAAACGAAACCATTAAAAGATGCAGATTAACTGTTAAAGCGTTCATTACAACCGTTTCGACGGGTTTTGCGCCGACGATTTTCGCCATCTTTTCGGTTAAATTTTCGTGATACGGCATCCACGGATTTTTCGCCGCAAAATGTCCTTCGACTCCGAGCGTTTCCCAATCCTTTAATTCCTGCTCGATATAATCGCGTGTTTGTTTCGGTTGAAGTCCGAGCGAATTTCCCGTGAAATAAAGCACGTCTTCGCCGTTTGATTGTTTGGGAATATAAAATTTTTCGCGGAAATGTTTTAAAGAATCCTGTTCGTCCATTTTAGAAACGAACGATTCGGATGCTTCAAAAGTTCGCTGTTGAATTTGATTTTGCATAATGTTTTCTTCGAGCATTATATCAATTCAAATTTATAAATGTCGGTTTTCAGAATAATTGAGATTTATTCTTTTAAAAATCTTTCTTTATCGCGCTCGATCCAAGCGGCTAGTTCGATTTCCGCTTTTTGGAGTTCGTCGCTGTTGATCAAACCGCGCCGCAGTGATTCGGAAAAC
>JBDTSO010000089.1:0-9222 GCA_039931085.1 Acidobacteriota bacterium
AAACTTAGCGAACTTTGTGCCTTTGCGGGAACAAAAATTATTTCCCGCAAAGGCGCAAAGTTCGCTAAGTTAAAGTTTCTGCAGCTTATTTCTTAAAATATTCAACGGCTTAAATCAGCAATTATAGCTGTTGAATTAACATCCGCCTTCATACCAAAAAAAGCGCACATCGCTTTCGGCAACCTTTTTTCCTTTGCTCAATTTAACAAAACGACCTTCAAGCACCGGCTTTTGTTCATCAAGTTTCCAAAAAGGAGCTTTTTCAAGAAATTTTCCGATGAATTTATAACTCACGCCTTTAATCGTGTATGTTTCAAATGACATATATTTATTGTTGACATTAATTTTAGCAAACTTATACTCCCTGTCCGTCCACACATAACCTCCGGGCGGAACAGGTGTTCCTTCGTAACCGTTTTCTTCCGAAGCATTTTCATAATTTAAGGTGGTAATTCCTATCTCACCAAAATCTTCAAAGCCTTTCGGCAATTTACCGGTAACGCCATAATCATTAAAGCCTTTCGGCAGTTCGCCGATAATGCCGTAATAACCGTCAATATCAAACTCATATTTAGAATTTTCTTCAGAATCGGCAGCAACGTCGGTTTGTTCAATGACAGATGTTTCCGTCTGCTCTGTAAGAATTGGCGCAGGCGCAACCAGTTCTACTTTTTGCTCTTTCACCAAAAAAGCCGTTTGAAAATATCGCCCGACAGCAAAGAAACCGACTCCGCAAACAAATGCTGCAAATCCGACGGCAAGACGAAATAGATAGATTTTTGCTTTCATAATATTCCCCCTGTCTGTTTTACTCGACGGCAAAACTGATATTGACAACCGCCGTTACATCTTTGTCAATCGAAGACGTATCGTTGATGCCGTAATCAGAAACTTCCGTCGAGTCCGCCGCCGTAATTTGCATTACGCCCATTCGCGCCGAGCGCAGTGTGCCGATTTTATTGCCTGTGCTGTCGGCAATTCGTTCGGCGCGTTCCTTTGCATCTTTCGCCGCTTCGCCGAGCATTTCAATCTTCAAATCGCCGAGCTGCGTGTAATAATACTGCGGCGAACTCGATTCGAGCAGAATTCCCCGATTAATCAGTTCAGTCGCTTCACGCGCAATCTGTGCGATGCGATCAACGTCGTTTGACCTGACTTCTACTTGTTGCCGCAAAGAATAGCCGGTAATTTCAGCCGTTTCGTTTCCGTTCGCGTCGCGTCCTTTTAAAGTCGTTGACGAAATTGAAGAAACCGTGATCTGATTTTCAGCGATGCCTTTTCCGATCAAATACTTTTTAATCAGCGGAATATTTTCGGAAAGCTGTTTGTAAGCATCAGACAATTGCGGTGCTTGATACGAAACTCCGGCACTCCAGACGACCAAATCCGATTTGATGCTTTTTTTCGCCGAACCCGTAACCGTGACGGCTTCGTCGCCGCTTTTTTTATGTGTGTATGACCAGCCGATTATCAAAGACGATACGACCAAAGCTATCGCTAAAGCTAAACCGGCGTTAAATAAATGTTTGTTTTTTTCTTCGTTCATTTTTTAATTCCTCCTGTAAACTTTGTTCATTAAACGACGTTTACAGATTTGTTTATACGGGGCGCAACACGAAGTAAAGCTGTGGAAAACCACACAACTTTTGACGGAAACCGCGCTTTTGAAGAATTAATTTTAGAATTTGAGAGAAAAGCGTGAAAATGGATTTTGAGAAGCGATTTTGTTAAGATGCGAATGTTTAACAGAATATTATAAATTGAATTTGTGAACTAAACCCGTAAAATTGTCGTAGAATTTACTGATATGCCCAAAAAATTCGACACAAATCCGCTTGATCCTGATTTTCCGAACAGAGTCAAAGAAGCGCAGACCGAAATTTTGCCGAATGCGAATGCACCGACAAGAAAGTTTGCTCAAACAGTTGACACGGAAGAGCAAACGCGAAGTTTTGAGACGGCGAATTTTTCTTCTTATACATCGCCGTATGACTCTCAGCAAGTTCCGAATGTTTATCAAACCGCGAGTCGCAATGCAGATGTCGAAAATTCATCTTCGCGCAAGGTGGCGAAAATCGGTTTGCCGGAAAATATTTTGATTGCTCTGCCTTATCTGCCTTACATTGGTTTGATTGCGGGTTTAATCGAGTTGCTCGTAGTGCCGAAAAGCGAAACAAAAGTGCGTTTTCACGCCGCGCAGGGACTTGCCGCACATCTCGCAGTCTGGCTGGTTACGACGATTTTGGGCGGCATCGGGCATATTCCCGGACTTGGTTTGGCAGAAGCGGGAAATTGGATTTTTCAAATTATAACGACGGTAATGCTGCTTATTTTCGCTCTCAAAGCGTGGCGGGGAAAACCCGTGCATATCGAATCGGTTGACAGTTTGACGGAATGGCTTGAAGATAAAATCAAATCACAAAATTAATGTTTAAGCGTTCGTTTGAATTTTACGCCATCATATTTTTTCAGCGTAAACAATAAATGTCGGAACTACAAAAAGAAAATACGGACGACTTCGCCGTACATTTTTTAGATTGTTTCGCCTGAAAAATTCCGCGTATTGTCCCGAATGACGAATGTCGGCGACGGCGATTCTGCCGCCTTTTTTCAAAACACAAACGATTTCGGCGAGTGCTTTTTCGCGCTCGTTTTTTTCATAAATGTTGTGCAATGCGAAGCTCGAAACGATAACATCGAAAGTTTCGTCAGCAAAAGGCAGATTTCTCGCATCGGCATCTTTTAATTCGACGCGATTGCCGACATTTTCGGCTTCTATATTCTTCAAAGTCGCTTCCGGCGAATTTCCTGCTTGATCTACTTTTTGCCAAATATCAATCCCGACTGCTTTGCCGGTTTTTAACTTTTTAGCTACGCCGATCAGCATCAAACCGTGTCCGCATCCGACATCCAAAACTTGTTCATCGCCGCGCAAATTTAATGATTTGATTATTCTATCGCGCAAACGAAGTTTGAAAAACAGACTGGCTGACAGCATTACGCAGCCTGTCAAAATCAGCGCAATTCCCGTCCAAATAAACGGTAATTTGAAGATTAGCGAAACGACGCTGACCAAGACTCCGATGATGATCAGATTTCTGACCACCGTCGGCGCATCAATTCCGTAATTTGGTTTTGCCTTCATCATTTTACAAATTCAAACTCGCCGAACTTTTCGGGAACGTGAAAACTCGGCTCTTTCGTCAAAGTCGGCTGCCACGTCAAATAACCGCGCGTCGGTTCTTTGCCGACACACCGCAGAATATTTCCGAGCCAAACGTCGCCTTTCTTCGGAGTTTTGCCAAACGCTTTCCACTCGATTTTTATCGCCATCACAATCTTTTCTTTTTCAATTTTTGCCACTGACTTCATTCCCGAATCGTAATCCCAATCGGTGATTCGCTCGTCCGGTTTTTGATAAATTCCGAGATCAATCCATTCGCCGTTCGGCGCAATTTCAAACTCGTAATAATGGCGAAAATCCTCTTTACGCGGCGCGAGAAAAATCTCGCAGACATCTCTATCCCACAATCCGCGAGTTTTGCTTGTTAGATTCGGCGTTTCGCTGACAACCAACGGCTCGACTTGATTCGCTTCAAAACGCACATACAACGCCGAATCCGACCATAAAAGTTTCGCCTTAAAATGTCTACCGACCGGCGCATTTTCGCCCGACCAATACTTGTCAATTGAAACCTCTTTAGCATTTTTCCATGATTTATAATTCAGTTTAGATACGGAAAAATCGTTTTTGATATGCGCGATTTTTATTTTATCGGTCATTTTTGATTGCGAAAAACACAGCGTCAAAGTGAGCAAAATTAGAAGGAAAATTAGAATAAATCGCTTCATAGGCGAAGATTATACGATATATTATCGTTTTTTACTTTCTCTTTTTTATTGGTTTTGGATTTTTTATACTCCAATACTGCAAATCCCGAAATTTTCTTTCTAGTTCGTCCAGTTCATCTTCGCCAAGTTTTCTTGAAAAACCAGTGTCTAAAATTTTTCTAGCTTTTGCGAGTTTTCTGTCAACACTCCAACCAAAAACAAAATTTGCCAACAAAGCATTTAATTGTTCTTCGCTCTTTCTACCATCGTATTCAGAATATTCCGCACCTATTCGATCTAAAGAAACCACAATCATATTCAAATCTGCCAAGATTTTAACGATGTCTTCTTTGTGGTAGAAAACTTTTTCGTCAGTCATAAAAGATTATTTCCTCGAATTCCAAATCGTTTTCGCTGCCATCTTCGCCAGTTTCCACGTTCTGTCCAAATCAATTTTGCCGTCTTCGGTGTCGCGTCCTAAAAGTTTGTCGGTTAGCATTTTGCGTAAGTCTTTACCTTCGCGTTTAAACATAAATTCTTTGGCATAAGGTTTTGCGGTTTCAAAGAAATTAAACTCAGGATCGGTAATAATTCCGATGCCTTCGAGCGTCATCAAAGCCCGCATAATATAGGTGAAATTCGACGGCAGACGAAACGGATAATCGTACATTACATCGGCTAAATCGTAGGTCAATTCCTTGAATTTCACGTCTTTGAGTTTCAAATCGAGATGCAGCGCGAACATTTTTATGACGACTTCTTTGATGCGTTCTTCATCCGCGCCGGGTTTTAAGAAATCGAGATCAATCAAATCCTGCGCGATTCCGGGCGCGTCTTTGGCGACGACGTGCAGAAATGCGTCAATCATTTTCGCCTGCAATTGCGGCGTAATTCTGCCGACCATTCCGAAATCGAAAAACGCGAGCCGTCCGTCCGGCATCACGAGCAAGTTGCCCGGATGCGGATCGGCGTGGAAAAATCCGTCTTCGAGAAGTTGCTTCAAATACGTGCGGATTAGCAAACGATTGACTTTTTCGGACGAAACATTTTTAGCTTTTAATTCTTCAAGCGACGTAACTTTCGTGCCGTTAATAAATTCCATCGTGAGGACTTTTTTGGTCGTCGCGTTCCAGTATATTTTCGGAACGTGAATGTTCGTCCATTCCTTAAAGTTTTCCGCAAAGCGCTCGGCGTTTTTGCCTTCCGCCGCGTAATCCATTTCTTCGTGAACCGTTTCGTCAAATTCTCTGAGCATTCCCGCCCAATCCGCGTTTTCATTGAGCGACGGAAAGCGCGTCGCAAACTTTGCGACTTTCCGCAAAATTTCGATGTCGCCTTTGATGATGCTGTCCAAATTCGGACGCTGAACTTTGACCGCAACTTCTTCGCCAGTGAAAAGTTTGGCGCGATAAACCTGTCCGAGCGATGCCGCCGCAATCGGTTCGACATCAAATTCTTCGTAAACTTCGTTAATTTTGCGCCCTAATTCCTTTTCGATTCGCGCAAAAGCGATAGAATTCGAAAACGGCGGCACATTATCCTGCAATTCACCCAACGCTTTGACAAACGGCAAAGGCAAAAGATCAGCACGAGTTCCTAAAGATTGTCCGATTTTGATAAATGTCGGACCTAATTCGATTAAATTTTCTTTGAGCCAGACAGACTGTTTTTCCTGGTTAAGTTCCTTGTTTTGCTCATTTCCGATAAAAAACCAACGCAGCAGCAAAATAAATTCGTGAAAAAATCCCAGATTTGTCTGATGAACTCTTTCGCCGAGTATGGCAAACCAACTCAGTTTACGCGCAATCTCCATTCGGACATCGGCTTGTTTCCATTGTTGCGCGTGGTGCATATCGTATTGGTCGAGGTAAAGATACAACGACAACATTCCAATCACACGCGAAACGTGAAAAAGCCGCAGATAACCGCGCAAACCTTCGTAACTTTGCTCGACTTCGGTTTCTTTTTCGATTAAAAATTTTTCTTCGGCGATTAGTTGTTCATTGGAAATATGTTTAGCAATCGGCAGATTTTTTGCCGGCAAAAGCGCGTGATGAGCGTCTGCACCGTTACCGTTTTCAATCACAGGTTCAACCTTTTTTTCCAAAGTCGCAATTTGTGTATTTTCTTCCATCGTTAAATCTTTTTGCATAATCTACAATTAGAATCGCAAAATCACGCTCAGTTTGCAAAAGTTTTCACAAACTGAAAAGATAATTTTTATTATTTATTTGAAAGCTAAACTTCTTCGATAAATAAAATAGATGAAAAATATAGATTCAAAATCGCACGTACGCGGCGAATCGGTTTATCTTGATGACATTCCCTTGATTTACGGAACGCTTTTTGCTTGTGTTTTTGATTCGCCGATTGCCCACGGAAAGTTGAAAAATGTTGACACAACCGAAGCCGAAAAATGTGCGGGCGTAGTCAAAATTATCACGGCGAAAGATTTAATCGGCGATAATGAAATCGGCAACATTCTTCACGATGAGCCGTTATTTGCCGACAAAAAAGTACATTTTTGCGGAATGCCGATTGCGCTTGTTTTGGCGGAAACGGAAGAACAAGCGCGGGCAGCAGCTAAGAAAATTCGCGCGGAAATCGAACTCCTTGAAATTATCACCGATGCGCGGGAAGCACAGGCGAAGGACGAACTAATTGCGCCGCCCAAGCATTTTAAGCTAGGTGATGCGAAAGATGCTTTTTTAAATTGCGAACATATTTTTGAAGGTCGCGCCGATGTCAATGGACAGGAACATCTCTACATCGAAACGCAGGGCGCGTATGCAATTCCGACTGAACAAAACGGATTGAAAATTTATTCTTCAACGCAAGGTCCGACAGCGGTGCAGCGTGCAGTTTCGCGAGTAACGGCTTTGCCGATGCACCAAATCGAAGTTGACGTTACGCGGCTCGGCGGAGGTTTCGGCGGCAAGGAAGATCAGGCGAATGCGTGGGCGGCACTTTGCGCGGTTGGAACGCAGTTGACAAAGCGACCCGTCAAATACGCGCTTCACCGAATGGAAGATATGCGAATGACCGGCAAACGTCATCCGTATTCGGCGGATTATAAAATCGGTTTTGACGAGAATTTGAAAATCGTCGCATACCAAGTCGTATTTTATCAAAACGCGGGCGCAAGCTGTGATTTGTCTTTGCCTGTTTTGGAGCGCACACTTTTTCACTGCACAAATTCTTATTTTATTCCGAATGTTTCGGCGACGGCTTATTCGTGTCGAACAAATCTTCCGCCGAATACGGCTTTTCGCGGATTCGGCGGACCGCAGGGAATGTTTGTCATCGAATCGGCAATCGCACACGCGGCTGACAAATTAAATGTTTCACGCGACGAAATTCAGCGCAAAAATCTCATTAAAGACGGCGAAGAATTTCCTTACGGACAAATTGCCGAATCGGAGGCAATTACATCTTGGACGCAAGCCGATGAAAAATATGATTTCACGAAATTAAAAAACGAAGCCGACGAATTTAACAAACAAAACAAATTCACCAAAAAAGGCGTTGCGCTGATGCCGATTTGTTTCGGGATTTCGTTCACAAAAACGGCGATGAATCAGGCGCGTTCATTAGTTCACGTTTATACAGACGGTTCGGTTGCCGTTTCGACTGCCGCAGTTGAAATGGGACAAGGCGTAAATACGAAAATCGCGCAGGTCGCCGCAAAAGTTTTTTCAATGCCGATTGAGCGCGTTAAAATTCACACGACAAACACTTTACGAATCGCCAATACTTCGCCGACAGCCGCTTCCGCCGCCGCCGATTTGAACGGCAAAGCGACGGAAATTGCCTGCGAAACTATTCTGCAAAGATTAAAGGAAGTTGCCGCGCCGCTCGTCGAAGCACAAAGCGCGGACGACGTTTCATTTCAAAACGGCTTCGTTTTCCGCAACGGCGAAGCGACCGATTTCGATTGGATAACAATCATCAATGAAGCGCATCTAAACCGCGTAAATTTAAGCGAACACGCGCATTACGCTACGCCCGGACTTTCATTTGATTGGTCTGTCGCCAAGGGTCATCCATTTGCATATCACGTTTACGGCACGGCAATTGTCGGCGTAACGGTTGATTGTCTGCGCGGAATTTACACGGTTGATTACACAAAAGCGTGCCACGATTTCGGCAGTTCGATGAACACTTCGGTTGATTTCGGGCAAATCGAAGGCGGCATCGTGCAGGGAATCGGCTGGATGACGATGGAAGAAATTTTTTATGACGAACTCGGAAAACTTCGCTCGAACGCGCTTTCGACTTATAAAATTCCTGACATTTATTCCGTGCCGAAAACGATTGATTTTATTCCGCTCGAAACTTCACGCGAAAGTTTAGCAATTTTTAATTCAAAAGCCGTCGGCGAACCGCCTTTGCTGTACGGCATCGGCGCGTATTTTGCGATTCGTGAAGCGGTCAAAGCGTTTAACTCTGAAAACTCGCCGAAATTCGACGCGCCGTTTACGCCCGAAAAGGTTTTGATGAATTTGTATTCGGAAACGGTGAAAGCGATGAATATGTAAGAAGTTTTTGCCGCAAATTGACGCTGATAAACACGGATAAAATTCGTTTTGGCTTTACTTAAATCTGTTTATATCCGTGTTCATCTGCGGCAAAATTATTTCTATTGATGAATAAAGAACTCGAAATCTGGCAATTTGCCGCCGAAAGATTAAAGCGTGATGAATCGGTAATGCTGCTCGTCGTCGCGGAAAGTTCGGGAAGTTCGCCCGGAAGACAAGGTTTTAAAATGATCGTCGCCCGCGATGAATTGTGCGGCAGCATCGGCGGCGGCGTGATGGAAGTCGCGCTCGTCGAACTCGCCAAAGGCGAAAGGCGAAAGGCGAAAGGCGAAAATAAATCTGTAATTATCGAGCAAGTTCACCGGAAAAATTCGCCGCATTCGAGCGGAATGATTTGTTCGGGCAAACAAACTGTTATTTTTTTTGAATTAAATCCCGCGCATTTGAAAACTATTCAAAATACTGCAAATTCGCTTGAAACATTTCAACCAAAAACTTTGCGGATTTCAAATGCTGAAATTCAAATTGGCGATATTCAAATAGAAGATTTTGATTTTAGATTTGAACAATCGAACGAAAATGAATTTATTTACAAAGAAAAAATCGGTTATAAAAACAACCTTTACATCATCGGCGGCGGACATTGCGCGTTGGCTTTGTCGGAATCGATGTCAAAAATGGATTTTCATATTTCGCTTTTCGATGACCGCGCGGATTTGAACACGCTGGCGAAAAACAAATTTGTTCACCACAAGCAAACGATTAATTCTTATGAAAACATCGGCGATTTCATCGAATCCGGCGCGAATGTTTACGTCGTCGTGATGACGCTCGGTTACAAATTTGACGAAAT
>JBDTSO010000090.1:0-9213 GCA_039931085.1 Acidobacteriota bacterium
TGTCCGCCGACCGTTTCACCGTGTTATTACGGCGTTGACACGCCGCGCAAAGCCGATTTGATCGCCGCGCAAATGTCGGTTGACGAAGTTTGCCGCTACATCGAAGCCGATTCTTTGGGCTATCTTTCGATGGAAGGAATGCTCGCAGCGATTGGATTTCAAGAAAATGCTTCCTGTACGGCGTGTTGGAACGGAAAATATCCGACGCAGGTTGCAGGCGGCGAGCCGACCATAGATAATAGCTAAAGTCGTAAGTCGTGAATCGTAAATCGTAAATCGTAGATTTGGAATCTGAATTTACGATTCGGAGGTAAAATATGAAATTAATTTTAACATTGATAATGATGTCGTCAGTTACTCTGGCGATGCAGACTTGTTCAAAGTCAGGCACGGCGACCAAAGCCGACTCAAAGACAAGCACAACAACAAGTTCTGATGTTGCTGCAAACAAAACAATTATGACACCCGCGCCGATGGCAAACGCCGAAGACGACGCGCCGCGTATCAATTTGGAAGAGGCGAAAGAGGATTTTGACAAAGGAAATGCGGTTTTTATTGATACACGCGGTGAAGAATCCTACAATGTCGAGCATATCAAAGGGTCGCTCAACATTCCGCTAAATTTGGTTGAAACCCGTTACAAAGAACTGCCGAAAGACAAAAAGATCATTGCCTATTGTTCCTGACCGAGCGAACATACCAGTGCCCGTGCGGTGCAGATTTTGAAGGAAAAAGGTTACAAAAATGCGTATGCTCTGCTTGGCGGAACGGCTGCTTGGAAAAATGCCGGTTATCCGATGGAACAAGGGAAATAATGGAAAATGAATAGTGGAAAATGGATAATAAAAAGAAATATTTCTCATTATCCGCTGTCAAATTATAAAAGAGTTTCACAAATTCGTTCCGCCGTCTTGCCGTCCCAAAGCGGCGGAATTTTTGCCTCTTGAGATTGTCTGCGGTTTAAAACATCAAAAGCGGTTTTCGTAATTTTTGCGCGATTTGTCCCGACTAGGATATTCGTTCCCATTTCAATCGTAATCGGTCTTTCAGTGTTTTCACGCAGTGTCAGACACGAAATTCCGAGCGCGGTTGTTTCTTCCTGAAGTCCGCCGGAATCGGTCAAAACGAGTTTTGCGCCGCTGTAAAGTCTTAAAAAATCTAAATATCCGAGCGGTTCAATAAGTTTTATATTTGAATTTTCGATTAAGTTCTCAAAGCCGAATTCCGATATTCGGGATTTTGTGCGCGGATGGGCGGGGAAAATTATCGGAATTTTCGCGCTGATTTCCGCCAGTGCTTTCAAAATGCCGTCAAAAGTTTCTTTTTCATCAACATTTGACGGGCGATGAAGAGTTAAAACGGCATATTCTTTTTCGTTTAGATTCAAATCTTCCCGAACATTTGAATCTTTCGCCTTTTCCAAATTATAGAAAAGCGAATCAATCATCGCGTTGCCGACAATTTTATCTTCGGCAACGCCTTCGTGTTTGAGATTTTCATCCGCGTCTTGCGAAGTTGTGAGCGATAAATCCGAAATCGAATTGGTCAAAATGCGATTAATTTCTTCCGGCATCGAGCGATCACGCGAACGAAGTCCGGCTTCGACGAGCGCGATTTTTTATACCTAATTTTGAACAAACCAATGCACACGCAATTGTCGAATTAACATCGCCGACGACCAAAATCCAATCGGGTTTTTCCTGCAAAATCACTGGTTCAAACGCCGTCATTATTTTAGCCGTTTGAACAGCGTGCGAATGTGAACCGATTTCCAAATGATGATCCGGTTTCGGAATGTCCAAATCTTCAAAAAACGAATCGGACATCGCAGCGTCATAATGCTGTCCGGTGTGAACGATCAGCGGTTGAAATTCACTTTCACGCCGCTTATCTCGCGGACAATCGGCGCGATCTTCATAAAATTCGGACGCGTCCCGACAATGTTCAAAACTTTAAGCATAAAAAGATTTAACCGCAAAATATGCAAAATACGCGAAATTATTATTTTCAGCGCATTTGCATATTTTGCGGTTGCTTTTGTTCTACAATCTGACTATTTTTGCGTTGCTGTGTTCGCGTAAATCCTTGTCGAGCGCGTTGCGCGTGTCAACGACTAATGACGCGAGTTCGCAAACTTTACCGTAATCAACATTGCTGTGTTCGGTGCAGATAATTACGCAGTCGGAATTTTTGATCAAATCGTCGGTCAATTCCGTGTTGTAAAGCGGTTCGCCGTCGCCGATTGTGTAAGCGTGATCGAACGTAACTTCTGGTACAAATGGATCGTGATAAACGACATCCGCGCCTTTTGCGCGAAGCAGATCAATCACTGAAAGCGCAGGTGATTCGCGCATATCGTCAATGTCTTTTTTATACGCCACGCCTAAAATTAAAACTTTTGAACCTTTGACCGATTTTTCGTCGTCGTTCAAAGCATCGGCGACGAGTTTGATGACATATTTCGGCATTCCCGAATTTATCTGTTCGGCAAGCGTGATAAATTGCGAATCGAAACCGTGTTGACGCGCTTTCCAACTCAAATAATGCGGATCGAGCGGAATGCAATGCCCACCAATTCCGGGTCCGGGATAAAATGCCATAAAACCGAACGGTTTCGTCGCCGCCGCTTCGACGACTTCCCATGAATCTATGCCGAGCGCGTTGCAGACTTTCGCCATCTCGTTCGCCATTCCGATATTGATGGCGCGGAACGTATTTTCCCAGAGTTTGCAGGCTTCGGCGACTCTCGCGCTGGAAACGGAATGGACGTTTTCGACGATCTTTGAATAAAGCAAAGATGCAATTTCGCCCGAATCTTCGGAAACTCCGCCGACGACTTTCGGGATATTGTGTGTCTGATATTGCGGATTTCCCGGATCAACTCTTTCCGGCGAAAAGGCGAGCAGAAAATCTTCGTCGAGTTTGAATCCCGCTTCTTCGAACATCGGCTGCAAAACTTCGTCGGTTGTACCGGGATAAGTTGTTGATTCTAAAATCACAAGCTGCCCGCGCCGCATATATTTTTTAATTTCGCCGCCGGCAGCTAAAATATACGACATATCCGGGTCTTTTGTTTTCCGAAGCGGTGTCGGAACGCAGATGATAATTACATCGCAATTTTTTAATTCCGAAAAATCGGTAGTCGCAGTTAATTTCCCGCTTTCGACACATTTTTGAACATTTTCATCGCTCACGTCCACAATATAGGAATGTCCGGCGTTGATTTCGCTAATTTTTTTCTTATCAACTTCAAAGCCGATGCCTTGAAAATCTTTTAAGCCGAACTCAACTATTAGCGGCAATCCGACATAGCCGAGTCCGATGACACCGATACGTGCGGTTTTTTCCGCAATAAGATTTTTTATTTCGTCTTTTATCATAATTTCTGTACTAATTTGATGTTGTGTTATTTTACAAGGAAGGGTTAAGATTGACAGCAAAGGCATTTCCCTGCAATTCATTAGACTAAGTCAAGCAACTTCGATAGTCAAGAATGCAATTTATGACTGTGATATTTATGTTATAATTTCAATTATAATCTCGAAATTTCGAGATTTCATATTTACTCTAAAGTTTCAATGACAATAATTTTTCTGCAATTTTATGAGTCTAGAATTAAATTCGTCTAATCCGGTAGCACGCCCGAAGATATTCTGCGGCAAATCTCGATCAATCGTGCTTGGGCGCGAAACTACACAACCGTTCACAATCTGGCGCGAAATCCGCGCACACCGATTGCCAATGTCATCGGAATTATAACTTGTCTGCAATTAAAAGATTAAAACGCTCTGACCAAAAATCGAAATGTGTCAGATGCCGTGCGCCGACAGGCGTTGCGTATTGTAAATACGCGAGCGGGAAAATAATTAAAACGGTTCCATAATGCGCCCGTGTTTGATAAAAGAACCAGCCATATCGGTCAACGTGTGGCTTGCCGCGCCGAGCCACAATCCGACAAATACTGCCGGAAAAGCGTTCTCACCAAAATTTTGACGAACAAAATCGCCGATTGAAACCCAATTTCGAGTAAATTCTATTAATTTCGGCAAATCTCCGCCGGAATAAGTAACAATCAAAAAAGTAAGCAAAAAAGACAAAAGCGTTATCGCGCCCATAAAATAAACGACCCTGAAAAATGTGCCGAAAATCAAACCGTGCGACCAGCGCGAACGATGTTTGAAAAAGACTTTATATGGATACCACAAAAAGCTGAAAAAGCTCCAGCGCGTGTATTGTTTCGATTGTGTGTCCAAATCAGGTCCGAACATCAAACCGCCAAAAAGAAATGCTGCGGTAACGATTGAAGAAATTGGCAGATTTTGTGTCAGAACATACGCCGCCGCAAAAGTCGGCGCGACTAAAATAAATGTAACTGCATCGTGTGTTTTTCCTGAAGGCATCGGTTCGATTTTGAATTTAAGGTTCTGACTTTATAACTATGTTTGAAGCAACTCCACTAAAAATATTATAACGCATTTTGCAATTTGGAAATTATAATTTTGCAAATTGCCCAACAAATCTGAAAACAAACGCCGATTTTGCTAGAATTTTCCTTCGGCATCGAGTTTGCACGGTTTTTACAATTGAAATGAACAGTTTTTGGACAAAACTTAGAACGACGCTTGAGATGATAAAGTTCGAGCATACTTTGTTCGCGCTTCCGTTTGCGTTTCTCGGCGCGATTTTGGCGGCGGACGGTTTGCCGACGCTTTGGCAAATTCTTTGGATAACAATTGCAATGTTCGGCGCGCGTTCGGCGGCGATGACGTTTAACCGCATTATTGACCGTAAATTCGACGCGGAAAATCCGCGCACGGCAAACCGCGAACTGCCGAGCGGCAAACTTTCCGTTTCGTTCGCCTGGGCATTTTTTATCGCTTCCGTCGTTTTGTTTGAACTCGCCGCGTATTCGCTGAATTGGCTGACATTCGCATTGTCGCCCGTTGCGTTGATAAGCGTTCTCGGTTATTCATACGCCAAAAGATTTACGGCATTCGCGCATTTAATTTTAGGCTGGGCGTTGGCAATTTCGCCGACTGCCGCGTGGATTGCGGTTCAGGGCAGCTTAAATTCGGAAGTGCCTCTGTTGTTGTCGCTTCTCGTTTTGATGTGGACGGCGGGTTTTGATGTTTTGTATGCCTGTCAAGACTGCGAATACGATAAAAAAGCCGGACTTCGCTCAATTCCGGCACGTTTCGGTATAAAAAATTCGCTTTATATTGCACGGCTTTTTCACCTTCAGGCATTTGTCGTTTTGATTTTGCTTTATTTGATAACGGATTTAGGTTGGCTGGCGTTAATCGGCGTTTTTGCCGTCGGCGCGTTGATGATTTATCAACACACACTTGTCAAAGCGAACGATTTAAGCCGAATGAACGCGGCATTTTTTACAACGAATGCTTTTGTCAGCGTAATTCTGTTTTTAACTTTCGGCGGCGCGGTTTTCGTATCAAAATTATGAAAATCCCCTCAATCAAAGGCATTATCAAACGTCGAATTTTAATAAATTATCGCGTTAATCCGTGTGTTATACAAAAGATTTTACCGTCTCCGTTTCGACCGAAAATTCATAACGGAAAAGCGATTGCCGGAATTTGTCTGATACGCCTTGAACATATCAGACCAAAATATATGCCCGAATTTGTCGGAATTTCCAGCGAAAATGCCGCTCACCGGATTGCTGTTTTGTGGGAAGCCGAAAACGGCAAAACGCACGAAGGCGTTTATGTTCCGCGCCGCGATACGGATTCTTTTATCAATGCAGCCGTCGGCGGAAAACTTTTTTCGGGTGAACACCACAAAGCGAATTTTAAAGTTGAAGAATACGCAGACAAGTTGGATTTCACAATGAAATCCGACGACCAAAAAATTTCAATCAACTTTTCAGGCACAATTTCCGACACTTTTCCGAAAAATTCTATATTCTCATCATTAGACGCAGCATCGAGATTTTTTGAAACAGGTTCTTTAGGCTACTCTCCGTCAAAAAACATAAAAAAATTGGACGGTATTTCACTGCAAATTGAAAATTGGAATGTTTCGGCGTTTGATACAGACCGCGTTTATTCGAGTTTTTATAACGATGAAAAAGTATTTCCAAACGGCTCAATTGCATTTGATCACGCTTTATTTATGCAGAACATTGTTCACGAATGGCACAACGCAGCGAGTTTTGAATTGAACTTAGTGTAAAAACTGCGAAGGTTGTTGGCATGTTGTTCTGAGTTCAAACTTTAGTTTGCCGCATCCGTAAGCGAAGCGATACGGATGACAAAGCCGCAATTTGAGGCTTGAGATTTAGTTTTCGCTTCGCTTCGCCGATGAAAACACAAACTGAAGTTTGAACTCAGAACACCAACAAACAGCCTTGTTTCTACATTAGGCTTCAAAAAACAGTGAATTCAATTCGAAATTCGATATTCAATTTTCTCTGCTCGCGGCTGCGCGATTTTTTTGATTAAAGGTAGATTAAAATAGCGATTCAAATATCTTGTATTAGATTCATACAAAAATAATTTATAATAAAGGTTGGCTGTAAGTCATAACCTATGATTTAACAGTAATTTGCACATTTTCTTTCCTGTCAGATAATTGGCACAATGTTTGCTCTATTTAGATTTGAAAGGTTTCATTTCTTGAAACATAGGAAATTGATAGTCATTTAGTGATTATCAAATATTATATCAAAAGGAGAACGGAGAAAAAAGAATGTTAATTTCATTAATTATTTGGATAGTTGTCGGGTTTATAGCGGGATATTTGGCAAAGTTGATTATGCCGGGTCCTGATGGTGGTGGTTTTATTTTAACGACGATTTTAGGAATTGTCGGCGCGATTGTCGGCGGATTTATCGGCAGAGCTTTGTTTAATACTGGTGCCGGTAACGATACGTTTAGTATTGTCGGTCTTATTTTTGCCGTTATCGGTGCGATTATTGTTTTGGCAATTTATCGTTTAGCGACAGGTCGCAGTTTGAGCGCGTAACTTAAACTTTTAATTTTAGGCTTTTAGACTAATCATTTTTGGTTAGTCTTTTTTTATTTTTTTTTATTAAAGAGCAAAATTTGTGCATCGCAATCGCAACGAGTTTTGAAGTGCGGTTATCAACATCATAATTCGGATTAACTTCAGTAAATTCAACAATTTTTGTTCTTTTGTCTGCTCCGGCAAATTTCGCCAATTCTACAAATTCTTCCGCCGACAAACCAATCGGACTCGGCGCGGAAACGCCCGGCGCGTCGGAGGCGCGAACCGAATCAACGTCAAATCCATAGAAGATTGTCTTCTGCTCTTTGTCCTTTGTCTTTTGTTTTTCGATTAAATCCTGAATTTTGAATTTTGAACTTTGAATTTCTTCCAGGCTAACCAAATTAACGCCGAAATTTTTCAGATAATCGAAATAAATCGGCGAATTACTTTGCGTCTGAAAGGCGAATTCGCAGAAATTTTTCGGGTTGAGAAGTTTTTCTTCTAGGAGTTGGCGATACGGCGTTCCGCTGTTGCGCGGCGAATCAGCGCGAACATCAAAATGCGCGTCAATATTCAGTGCAAGCCAATTTTCATTGCCGAAAACATTCGCCATCGCTTTGCCGTCGGCGTAGGAAATATCATTTCCGCCACCGAGAATAATTAGTTTCTTGTTGTCGCGCAATATTTGTTCGACAATTTGCGTATGAACATCGTGCGTTCTTTCCAAAGTCGGCTGAATTATCGTATTGCCCAAATCAAAAAGTTTGACCTTTATTCCAAAGTCAGAAAGTTTATAAAATTGAGTACGAATCGCGTCGGGAGCGAATTTAGCACCGATTCTGCCGCCGTTTCGCTGAACTCCTTCATCTTGCGGACAGCCGAGAATCACAATTTCCGATGTTTCATATTTTTCAACTTCAAGCGAAACAATTTCACCCAAACGCAAATCATTTGCGTCATTTTTTTTGAAAAATAACTCTTTTTTCGGGCGCGTTGTGATTTTGAAAATATCCGTCATAATTTGCTAAAATTTTTTTGGTAAGTTATAAGTATCTTAACGTAGATATTGGAAGTCAATCTTGCATTTTGGAAAACAATTGCAGCCATTTTAATCAGTGCTTTTTTGAATTGGCGACAGTATTTATCGGTTTTCTAAAAATTGCAGGACCTATGTGTTAGTAAATAATCAAAATTTTTAGAAGACCTGCCGTTTGAGAAATCTTTTCGCGGCGGGTTTTTATTCTTTATGAAAGAATCCGAAAAATACAGCACGAAACGACCTGTGTGGCTGCTGCCGACACCTAAACGCATTGATGAACCGCCCGCAAGCGGTTTACGCGGATTGCTGTTAAATTTGATGCAGGGGAAAAATCTGAATCGACAGGAAGCGGCTGAATTGCTTAATCATCTTTTAGACGGCGAAGCGACGGACGCGCAAATTTCCGCCGCACTCGTCGCGCTTGCCGTCAAAGGCGAAACAATCGAAGAACTGGCGGGAATGGCGGAAGCGATGCGTTCTCATTCGGTCAAAATAAATGCAATTCACACGGCTTTCATTGACACGGCAGGAACGGGTTCGAGCCGCGTCAAGACTTTTAACATTTCAACCGCCGCCGCTTTTGTGATTGCTGGCGCAGATTTGCCGGTCGCAAAACACGGAAGCCGCGCGGCAACTTCAAAATCGGGCAGCGCGGACGTTTTGGAAAAACTCGGCGTAAATGTTTCGGTTGACAAAGAAATTTCGGAAAAATGTTTGAATGAAATCGGAATCTGCTTTATGTTCGCGCCGCTTTATCACGCTTCGACCGCGCGGGTGGCGAAAATCCGCCGTGAACTCGGCGTTCATACAACTTTTAATCTGTTAGGTCCGATGACAAATCCGGCAAACGCGCCGTTTCAAATTATGGGCGTTTGGCACAAAGCTCTGGTCGCGCCCGTTGCCCGAACTCACGCCGCGCTCGGCACAAAAAAAGCGTGGATTGTTCACGGTTTGGACGGTTTGGACGAAATCACCGTCAGTGATAAAACTTCGGTTGCCGAAGTTGCGGGCGGCGAAGTAAAACTTTTTGAAATCTCGCCCGAAGAATTCGGCTTTGAAAGAGTTTCGGTTGAAAAATTAGAAAATATCAGAGGCGGAAACGCAGAACAAAACGCTGAAATTATCAAACAAATCTTAAAAGGCGAAAGAGATGACGCGGCGCGTTCGTTAGTTATTTTAAATGCGGCAGCGGCACTTTTTGTCGG
>JBDTSO010000091.1:0-9182 GCA_039931085.1 Acidobacteriota bacterium
CTTAATCAGACGATTTGCGGGTTTTGGCTGTTTCATTTTTTTAGTTTACCAGAGCGATTATTTCTTTGAAACAAAACTTTCTAACGCAAAGACGCAAAGAAAAGTATAAATTTATTTTTAAGACAAATCATTGAGTTTTTCCGACTTGTTTATAAAAAACTTTGCGTCTTTGCGCCTCTGAGTCTTTGCGTTAGATAAATTTCAAAAAATCAATGTTTCGTATCGCCACCAAGTAAATTGACGGCGTGCGGCAGAATGTCTTTGATGACATCGAAGCATTCGCTGACACCTTTCGGCGAACCGGGCAAATTTACGATTAAAGTTTTGCCGCGAATGCCGCAAACGCCGCGCGAAAGCATCGCCGTCGGCGTGTTTTTCAAAGTTTCGGCACGCATCGCTTCGGCTAAACCTTGCGCTTCGCGTTCGATGACGGCACGAGTCGCCTCCGGCGTGTTGTCGCGCGGCGCGAAACCCGTTCCGCCGGTTGTGATTATTAAATTCGCGTCTTCGCGCTCGGTCAACGTGTAAAGTGTGTTTCGCAAATCTTCGAAATCGTCGGAAACGATTATTTTATCAACAATTTCCGCGCCGTTCGCCAACAGCAAACCGGCGAGCGTTACGCCCGAAACGTCTTCACTTTCCGTGCGCGTATCGCTCACGGTAATAACAATTGCTTTAATTTTATTCGCCATATTTTACGTAATCTTTCAACCAACATCTATTCATCACGACCAACAAACCGGCATCGGCGGCGCGTTTCGCCGCTTTTTCGTCAATTACACCTTCTTGAAGCCAAACGGCTTTCGCGCCGATTTCAATTGCTTCATCAACCGCTTTTCCGGCTTCGTCGGAACGCCGAAAAATGTCAACTAAATCAATTTTTTCGGTTACGTCTGACAAACTCGCCACCGCTTTTTCGCCCAAAACAATTGTTTCATTCGGATTGACCGGAATAATTTTGTAACCTTTTCTCTGCATAAACGCCGCAACACCGTTTGACGGGCGAAACGGACTCGACGACAAACCGACGACGGCAATAGTTTTGCATTCGTCTAAAATTTGTTTGATAATTTTGCTGTCTGAATAATTCATTCTTTTTCTTCGACTTCGCTTTGCGATTGAATTTTGTATTTTCCGATGATAAAAATGTCTTTTTTGTTTTCTTTTTTCAGCTTTTCAAATTTTTCCGCCTTCGCTTTTGAAACTTTTACGCCTGCGTCCACAATGACTTTTTTAAGTTTCACGCCTTTTTCAATAATTGCATTCGGCAAAATTATCGAATCTTTAACTTCGGCGTTTTTTTCAATCGTTACATTCGCGCTCAAAACCGAATGTTCAACCGTTCCCTTTATTTTACAGCCGTTTGAAATCAAACAATTATTAACCGTTGCCGAACTGTAAATAAATGCCGGAACGCGCTGTTCAGCGAGCGTTAAAATCGCCCAATCTTCATCGTCAAACGCAAACTTCGTGCTTTCGTCAAGCAAATCCATTTGCGACTGCCAATAACTTTCAATCGTTCCGACATCACGCCAATAATCTTCGTGCCGATGCTCGAAAACCTTTTTTTCTTTGACAAATTTCGGAATCAGTTCGTCGCCGTAATCTTTTAATTCACCGCCTTTTTTCTGCAAATCTTTGAGCGTTTCAAACAAAATCTTCGCGTCATAAACAAAAACTTCCGTCGTAATCAAATCGCTTTTCGGTTTTTCCGGCTTATACTCAAAATTCGCAACGCTGCCGTTTTTATTAACTTCGACAACGCCGAAACGCGAAGCCGATTCCCCTTTCGGAACTCTCGTCGTAACCATTGTGAGCGCGGCTTTTTTTTCGAGATGAGTTTCGATTACATCGCGGAAATCGAGTTTATAAATGTGATCGGAACTCAAAACAATTAAAATATCAGGCTCAAAACTTTCGATAAACTTCAAATTTCGCACAATCGCGTCGGCGTTTCCGTGCGCGAAACCGCCTTCGTGATTCGATTCATCATCGTCGTCGTTCGGCGGTAAAACGCGCAAACCGCCGTAAGTTCGATCCAAATCCCAAGGTCTGCCGTTTGATAAATGTTCGTTCAAAGAATGCAACTCGTATTGTTCAATCACCCAAACATCGGAAATTCCGCTGTGCAGACAATTACTCAGTGCAAAATCAATCAGGCGATAAAATCCGGCAAACGGAATAATCGGCTTGGCTTTTTCGTCGGTTAAAAGTCCCAAACGTCCGCCTGTGCCGCCCGCTAAAATCAAAGCTAATACTTTTTGTTTAAACATTCTTTTATCAATTTTTTTTAGCCACAGATTCTCACAGATCAACTCAGATGATAAGAAGATAAAAACCCGATTAAATCATAAAAATATCTTGTGTTTATCTGTGCCAATCTGTGGCTAAAAAATGATTTTACTTACTCAAATTAACCGATTGACGATTCAAGATTTTGAATATCTTTTTGCCGTTTGCTGTAAAGAACGCTCAAAATCACGCTGCCGACGACCAAGATCATTCCCGATAAAGATTGTAAGGTCTGCACTTCGCCAAAGACAAACCAGCCGAACAGTAAAGCGTAAATTAAGCCCGTGTAATTGACGATTGCGACGCTCGCGGCGCGTTCTTTTTGAAAAGCATTGGTCAGAAAAACCTGCCCGAACTGTGAAAAAACTCCAATTAAGAATAGATAAAACCAATCCCAGCCAATCGGCGTTTTCCAATTAAAAAGTGTAAATAAAAATCCGACGATAACACCGACGATTTGAAAATGCAGAACGACGATCAGCGGATGTTCTCTGCCGCGCAGAGTTCGCACCAAATTATAAGCTACACCTGAACAAAAAGCGGAAAAAATACCGATAAAAAGATAAAGCAGCGAAACGCGCGGATCAAATTTTTCGACGATTAAAACGCCGACGAACGCCAGCGCGTAGAAAATCCACTGTGAAAATTTCAGACTTTCCTGAAGAACGAAAATCGCAATAATCGCCGTAAAAATTGGCGAAAGATACTGAATAGTCATCGCGCTCGCCAGCGGAATATTTTGCAGTGTGAGAAAAAACAGTCCGAGCGCGGTTGTGCCGAAAACGCCGCGCAAAATCAGCAGTTTGCGATTGCTGCCGCGCCAGTCTTCTCCAGCGTAACGTAAACCGGCGTAACAAAAAATAACCGCCAGCAGACAGCGAATCAGCACGATTTCCATCGCCGGAATATGCTTTAATTCCTTGACGAAAACGTTCGCCAGAGCAAACGAGAGCGTTGAAAGAAACATCTGACTTACGCCTTCGTTTAAGAATGAGGTTTTTGATGATTTTTGGTTCACGCTTTAGAAATTATTCGCCGTCTTCTTCATCTTCTTCGTCGGGATTGTAAATTTCGTAACCGTGAGAGTCGTCGTAATAATAGCTTTTCTCGCGTTGGTTTTTGTTCCAATTTTCTTCGTCGGCGTTTTGCGGTTCTATTTTCTTCGCCGGCTTTGTTTCTTCTTTTCGCTTCGTCTTTTCGGGCATAGTTCATTTATAATCAATTGCAATCTTTTATCCAAATTCAATTCGAGAAAATTATGAAAACAAAGAAATATATTTTAACTTTCGGTCTGATCGCGTCTTCGATTATTTCGACTTATTTCGTAACCGTTTCGACGGCGCAGCAAGCTACGCATCAAATTCCCGCAACCGCCGACAACGAATATCAAGTCGGCGCGGTTTTGTATATGCAGAAAGCGGCGGAATATCGCGCTTTGACTTATCAGGCGTTTAATGTCGCTAAAATGCAGTTGGACGCAGATTTTGACAAAAAGAATCTTAAAAAACTGCCGAAAACTGGACGCAAAATGCCGCGTGCCGTCGTCGTTGATATTGACGAAACCGTTTTGGATAATTCGCCCGCACAAGCCTCCAATATAAAAAACCGTCTGCCGTTTGATTTGAAAAATTGGTATGCGTGGGGCGAGCAGCGAAAGGCAAAAGCGATTCCGGGCGCGGTTGATTTTTTAAATTATGCCAGCAAAAAAGGCGCAAGGGTTTTTTACGTTTCCAACCGCGACGAAGTGCAGAAAACGGCGACGATTGACAATCTAACAGCCGTGGGTTTTCCCGACGCAAATGTTGAAACCGTTCAACTGCGCCAAAAAGAATCAACCAAAGAGCCGCGCCGGATGGCAATTGCGGAAAAATACCGCATAGTTTTGTTAATTGGCGACAACTTGGACGATTTATCAAACATTTACGAGAAAAAATCGGTTGACGCGAGATTTGCCGAAGTTGATAAAACGCGCGAAATGTTCGGGCATAAATTTATCGTTCTGCCGAACGCGATGTATGGAACTTGGGAAAGCGCGATTTATGATTACGGACGGTTGAACGAAATCGAAAAGGCTCAGAAACGCCTAAACAATTTGGAATTGCCGTAAAATCAAATTTAAAAAGGATTTTGAAGGAAACTTTGAACCCGAAAGCAAAACCACTGTTTCCAAGATGAAAAATTAAGTTGTGCCGGCAACAAATTTGTGTGAAATTGACACTTTTACCGAGTCGCTTTAGAGTTAGTGTTTTGACTTTTATCTTAAAGTCTTTTTAAGAGGAAAATTGGTTATGCGAATACTTATCACCGGCGGCGCGGGTTTTATCGGCTCGCATCTGTGCGAAAGACTTTTGAATGAAGGCAATGAAGTTGTTTGTTTGGACAATTTTTTCACAGGTAGAAAGGAAAATATTCTTCACTTGATGGACAATCATCTATTTGAATTGATTCGGCACGACGTAACCGAGCCGATTCTACTCGAAGTTGACCAAATATATAATCTCGCGTGTCCTGCTTCACCTGTTCATTATCAATATAATCCGGTCAAAACTGTCAAAACAAGCGTGATGGGCGCGATCAATATGCTGGGGCTGGCAAAGCGTGTCAAAGCGCGAATTTTACAGGCTTCGACTTCGGAAGTTTACGGCGATCCGCTTGTTCATCCGCAGCCTGAAACATATTTTGGCAACGTCAACACCATAGGTTTGCGCTCATGTTACGATGAAGGAAAGCGCGTCGCCGAAACTTTGATGATGGATTATCATCGTCAAAACGATGTTGACACGAGGATTGTCAGGATTTTTAACACTTACGGACCAAGAATGAGAGCTGACGACGGGCGCGTCGTGTCTAATTTTATCGTGCAGGCTTTGCGCGGCGAAGATTTGACGATTTACGGCGATGGCGAACAAACCCGTTCTTTTTGTTATGTTGACGATTTGGTCGAAGGCATTATTCGTTTAATGAATACGGAAGCCGAAGATATTCATTTGCCTGTCAACATCGGCAATCCGGGTGAATTTACGATGAACGAACTCGCGCAGGAAGTCTCCAAAGCAGTCAATAGAAACACCAAAACTTTACATCTTCCATTACCGCAGGACGATCCGAAGCAGCGTCAGCCGAATATCGATAGAGCAAGAAGTTTGTTAAACTGGCAACCGACCATTCCGCTCGCCGAAGGTTTGAAAAAGACGGTTGCGTATTTTGCGGAAGGAATCAAACAAGCGGAAAATAAAAGCGCGAAAGTTTAATCAAGGTATAATAATTAGAAAAAAATAGTTTATGAAAATTTTAATTACAGGCGGCGCAGGCTTTGTCGGAAGTCATCTTGCCGACAAACTTATCGGCGAAGGACACGAAATTACGGTCATTGACGATCTTTCGACGGGACGTTATTCAAATGTCGAACATCTCGAAGGCGAAAAAAACTTTCGCCTGATTATTGATACTGTTTTAAATAACAAGTTGATGGAAGAACTGATCCGCGAAACCGACCGCGTCTATCATATGGCGAGTGCCGTCGGCGTAAAACTGATTATGGAACATCCGGTCAAAACCATCGAAACGATTTTTCGCGGCACGGATGTCGTTCTCGGTTTTTGTTCGCGCTACCGCAAGCGTGTTTTGATTCCAAGCACGTCGGAAGTTTACGGAAAAGGCGCATCCGTTCCATTTAGAGAAGAAGACGATTTGTTGACCGGCTCAACCGACAAACATCGCTGGGCGTATGCCTGCGCGAAGACTTTGGATGAATTTCTCGCGCTCGCGCATTGGAAAGAAACCCGTCTGCCGGTTGTCGTTGTACGGCTTTTTAATACTGTCGGACCAAGACAAACCGGACAATACGGAATGGTCGTACCGAATTTTATAAAATTTGCGCTGATGAACAAACCGCTTTACGTTCACGGCGACGGAACTCAGTCGCGCTGTTTCGGTCACGTCTATGATGTCGTTGAAGGTTTGACCAAAGTTATCGAAACGCCGGAATGTTTCGGTCAGGTGGTAAATTTGGGTAATGCCGAAGAAGTTACAATTAAAGGTTTGGCGGAAAAAGCAATCGAAATGACCGGCAGCAGCAGCGAAATTATTTATATTCCTTATTCGGAAGCCTACGGCGAAGGTTTTGAAGATATGCAGCGGCGCGTTCCTTCGCTGGAGAAAGCCAAACGGCTCGTCGGCTATCAGCCAACCCGTACGCTCGAAACAATCATCAATGACGTAGCGGAACAATTTCGAGAAGAATTAAAAACGGAAACTGCGAAGGCGTAGATGTTATGAAGAAATTTGTTTTATTGATATTATCTTTTGCTTTATTTGTCAGCGTTGCCGCCGCGCAGAGCGGCGTAAAAGGAAAAGTCCGCGACACAAAAGGCGACGGCATCGGCGGCGCAAAAATTACCGCTCGTCAGGACGGCAAAGATGTAAAATCTTCCGCATCCGACCGCGAGGGAAATTTTGAATTAACAGGTCTAAAATCGGGAGTTTATAATCTCGTCATTGACAAATCCGGTTACAGCGCGGGCTTGCTTTATAATGTCGAAATCAAAGATAACAAAGTCAGAGATTTGGGCACTCGTCTTATTTTGACGGTTGATCAAGGAACGCAAGTTATCATTAAAGGCAGTGTTTTCGATCCGAACGGCAGAAGCGTCGGCGGCGCGAAAGTCGAAATCGAAAGAGTTTTAAGCGACGGTTCAACTAAAAAAGCCGGTTCGGGTTATGCCAGTTACAGCGGCGAATTTACCTTTAGATTTCCCGAAGGCGCAAATAAATTTCGCATCACCGCTTCCGCCAAAGGCGCAAAGGCAAGCGAAGAAGTCGAAGTTGACAGCGCGGCGATTTATCGGCTGGCAATAACTTTGAATACGGAAAAAGATAATTGAAAATCACTCTGGAAAATTGAAAAACAATCATTAAAAATCCGCAAATTATTTATAGTTTGCGGATTTTCCTTTTTATGTTAAAACCAATTGAAAAATAATTGGTTAAATATTCTTTCAATAAGTTAAGATACTCAAAAAACTTTGTATTTATGGAAAAGTTATGAAAAAAGTCATTTTCTTAATTGTAATTTTATCGGCATCGGTTTTCGCGCAAACGAAGGATTACACAAAATATGTCAATCCGTTCGTCGGCACGGGCGGACACGGACATACATTTCCGGGCGCGACTGTTCCTTTCGGAATGGTGCAATTGTCGCCCGATACGCGCACGGACAATTGGGACGGCTCATCCGGTTATTATTATGACGATTCGACAATTTACGGTTTTTCGCATACTCATTTGAGCGGCACGGGAATTCCCGATTATTGCGATATTTTGTTTATGCCGATGGTTGGCGATATTGATTTTTTTAATCTAAAAGCGGCTTTTGGGAAGGCAATTGAGAATCGTGTTGGAAATACGCCAGTTTATTTAGACGATAAAGACTTGGATTTCAACAATTATAAATCAACATTTTCTCACACCAACGAAAAAGCCGAATCAGGTTATTACTCTGTCAAAATGGATAACGGCGTAAAAGTAGAATTAACTGCTACAAAACGAGTTGGATTTCACCGCTATACTTTTCCGAAGTCTGACGCAGCAAATGTTGTATTAGACTTAAAGTGGAGAGATAAAGTTTTAGATTCAGAAATAAAACTTGTTGGCAAAAACCGGATCGAAGGTTATCGGCGTTCGTCGAGTTGGGCAAAAGATCAAATAATTTATTTCGTTGCCGAGTTTTCAAAACCCTTGAATTATTATGGAGTATTTGACGGTATCGCAGAAATGATAACTCAAAAAGGCATTGAAACGAAAGGCAAAGATTTAAGAGCTATTCTTCGATTTTCAACTGAGGAAAAAGAACAAATTCTCTTGAAGGTCGCAATATCGCCCGTCAGCATCGAAGGCGCAAGAAAAAATCTCGAAGCGGAAATTCCGGGTTGGGATTTTGAAAAAGTTCGAGAAGATGCAAGAAATGCGTGGAACAAAGAACTCTCAAAAATCGAAGTTTCCGGCGGTACTGACGCGCAGATGACGAATTTTTACACCGCGCTTTATCACACGGCGATTCAGCCGAATATTTTTCAGGACGGTGACGGAAATTATCTCGGATTGGATAAAAAAATTCACAACATCAACGAAGGCGGAAACCCGCGCGTAAGCAAGGGTGCTAAACCTCAAATATCCAACAACTACACAATCTTTTCACTCTGGGACACATTTCGCGCCGCGCACCCGCTTTATACGATTATAGATGAGAAGCGCACGGCGGATTTTATCAATACGTTTATTCGCCAATACGAACAAGGCGGACGGCTTCCGGTTTGGGAACTCGCGGCAAACGAAACCAACACGATGATCGGTTATCACGCCGTTCCCGTCATCGCCGACGCGATGGCTAAAGGGATCAAAGGTTTCGATTACGAAAAAGCGTTTGAAGCCGCGAAACATTCGGCGGAACTGAATCATTTCGGACTCGAAGCGTATAAACGGCGCGGTTATATTTCAGTCGAAGATGAAAACGAATCGGTTTCTAAAACTCTCGAATACGCTTACGATGATTTCTGCATCGCGCAGATGGCAAAGATTTTACAGGCAAAACGAAAAGAAGATTCGACAAAAAGATTTTATAACGAATGGGATGATAAATATATTTTTCAAAAAAATATTGATTATCAAAAATACATCGCTCGCGCCCGCTATTTTGAAAATCTTTTCGATTCACAAACCGGATTTATGCGACCGAAGAAAAACGGCGGTTTTGTCCAGCCGTTTGCGCCGCAGGAAGTTACGTTTAATTTTACGGAAGGCAACAGTTGGGTTTATTCGTTTTTCGTGCCGCAGGACGTTTCAAAATTGATCGAACTGCAAGGCGGACGCGAGAAATTTATTGCAAAACTCGA
>JBDTSO010000092.1:0-9098 GCA_039931085.1 Acidobacteriota bacterium
AAGAACTATAAAAAACTCACGACATTTCAGCAAAGGAAACTGGATAAACTTGATTGGTGGACATATCTCGAAAAAATCGGTTTTACGGAAGACGATTTGCGTCTGCGCGACCTGATGGACAGCACGGATTTCGGCGAATCAATCCGCCACGTTTCGGCTTTCGGCGCGCTTTCTGAATACGCCGAATCGAGTCCGAAAAACGAAATGGATTACAAAATGACCGGCGGAAATTCGCGTCTGGCGGAAGAATTTGTCAGGCGAATCGGTTTGGAAAATATCAAAATAAACGCGCAGGTGGCGGAAATAAATCAAGCCAAAGGAATTGTTACCGTCAAAACCGACACGGAAAATTTCAAAGCCGATGCCTGCATCTGCACCGTGCCGACGCAGAGTTTGCTGAAAATAAAATTCAATCCGCCGCTGCCTTCCGCACAAAGTGAAGCGGCGGAAGAATTGATTTATGCGCGTATCTGCAAAAACTCGATTTTGTTTGAAAATCGCTTTTGGAAGGACGAAAATTTCTCGATGGTTTCGGACGCAACTTCGCATTATTATTTTCACAGCACACAAAATCAAGCGGGAACGGAAGGAATTTTGACGAGTTACGCCGTCGGCGAAAAAGCGGATGTTTTGGCTTCGCAAAGCGACGGACGCAGAATGAAAATTATCACGAATGATTTGACGGATTTTAACGAAAACACACCGAAACTCGCCAAAAATATCGCGTCTTACGCTTGGCAGAGAGATAAATACACCGACGGCGCATACGCGCTTTATCGTCCCGGACAATGGTTCGGCATTCGCCCGATTTTGCAAAAACCTCATCTAAAAGTTCTTTTTGCGGGTGAACATCTCGCCGATTGGCAAGGATTTATGGAAGGCGCAATCGAAACAGGCGAAGCCGCCGCTTCGAGTTTAATATATTGACTCATCAAAACTTATACTCTACACTTCACTCAAACAAATTAGACAACTTCTGTCTGATAGTCAATTAACAATTAAGTAAAATTGGATAAAAAAGTGGAAAACTATGAGAAATTCAAAGTGCAAAGGATTGTCCGATTATAAAAATAAATCTGGTGCGCGTGGTTGTGATGATGAAAGGCAGCGGAATTGAAGAACCGATTTATGCGACGACGAGTGCTTTCGGTTATTACCGCTTTGAAGACGTTCCGGCTGGAAATACTTATATTTTAACCACTTCTTCTATCAGATATACATTTGAACAATCAAGCATTGTGATAAACGTCAGCGGCGATTTTGCCGGTGCGGATTTTGTCGGGCAGCGGCGGTTTTCGACGATAAGCGACTCAATAAAAACGGTCAAGCAACCATAACGACAAATTATCAAAAACTTTGATTCATAAAAAAGCTCTTGCCTTTATCGGTTGGAGCTTTTTACTTTGCGGAAACTTTATCGTTAAACTGTTTTGTAGAAAGTCTTGCGATAAAAGCCGAAAAATATGTCCATTTACGAAAATTTTCAGCCGCTGAGTTTCGACGAAATAAATACTTACGAACTCGCCTCGCGTTTAAGCAAAGTTACCGTCGAAAATTTTGCCGAGCCGATTGAAAAAGAGGATTCACTCAAAAGTTTTCTCGAAAAATTGCCCGATATTTTAGCTGTAAAATCTCTGCGCGAACTCGCCGGACAAATCAGACGCGCCAAAGAATTAGATAAACCGATTGTTTTGGGCATCGGCGGTCATATTATCAAAACCGGACTCGCTCCCGTCATCATTGATTTAATGAAGCGCGGATTTGTTTCGGCAATTGCATCAAACGGTTCGGTTTTGGTTCACGATACGGAAATCGCGCTCGTCGGATTTACGAGCGAAGACGTTGACGCGACTTTAGGCAAAGGCGATTTCGGCGCGGCGCGGGAAACGGGCGAAATTCTAAATACGGCGGCGAAAAACGGAATGAAATACAAAATCGGTTTGGGCGAAGCGATGGGCAGGGAAGTTTCGCAGTCGAATCCGCCAAACGCCGACGTTTCGTTGCTTTGCCAGACCTACAAACGCAAAATCCCGTTCACGGCGCATTTGACAATCGGCGCGGACATCGGACATTTTCACCCGTCGAGCGACGGCGCGGCTCTCGGTGCGACTTCGCACACGGATTTTAAACTTTTCTGCTCGATCATCAAAAAATTAAACGGCGGCGGCGTTTATTTGAATTTGGGTTCAGCCGTCGTTTTGCCGGAAATTTTCTTAAAAGCCGTTACGGTTGTGAGAAATTTAGGGTTTCCGCTCGAAGATTTTACAACCGCGAATTTCGATTTCATCCAGCATTATCGCCCGATAACAAATGTCGTCCGCCGTCCAACGGCAAACGGTGCGGGACACGGTTTTTCTATTATCGGACATCACGAAATTATGATTCCGCTGCTCGCCGCGCAGATTTTATGTGTTGAATGAGTGTAAGATTTTAACGCAAAGTTGCGGAGGCGCAAAGACGCAAATTGATTATGTTCGTTTATTTCAATAGCCAAAAACTTTGATTCACTTTTTTACGAAAAAAAATCTTTGCGCCTTTGCATTAAATAAAATCCCAAAACTTTATCTCTTATCCTTTCGCCTTCATCCTTTACTTCGCTGTCATCCAGTTTTTGCCCGCGCCGATTTCGACTGTCAAAGGAACATCTAACTTAACGGCGTTTTCCATTTCGCGTTTGACGATTTCCATTGCTTTTTCGACTTCATTGTCGGGAGATTCGAGCAAAAGTTCGTCGTGAACCTGCATAATCATCTTTGTTTTCAAGTTTTCACGGCGCAGCGCATCGTCAACTTTGAGCATCGCCACCTTAACAATATCGCTCGCCGTTCCCTGAATCGGCATATTGATCGCTTCGCGTTCGGCGCGTCCGCGCACGTTATGATTACGGTCGTTGATCGAAGGAATATAACGTCGTCTGCCGTAAATTGACGAAACATAACCCTGCTCTTTGGCGATTTCCGGCGTTTCTTCCATAAATTTTTTTACGCCGCTGTAAGTTTCGTAATAATCTTCGATGACTTTCTTCGCCTCCGCACGGGAAATGCCGACGCGCTGTGAAAGTCCGTAGGCTTCGACAGCGTAGGCGATGGCGAAGTTGGTGATTTTGGCGTTGCGGCGAGCGATTTTTAGTTCTTTATCGGTTTTCGCGCCGAACACTAATTCGGCGGTTTGCGCGTGAATGTCTTCGCCGTTTTGAAACGCTTCGAGCATTCGTTCGTCGCGCGTAATTTGCGCCAAAAGCCTTAATTCTAATTGCGAATAATCGGCGGAAATCAATTTGCAGCCTTTTTCAGGAATAAAAGCGCGGCGAATTTGTTGACCGAGTTCGGTGCGAATCGGGATGTTTTGCAGATTCGGGTCTGACGATGACAATCTGCCAGTCGTCGTGACGGTTTGATTTAAATTGCCGTGAATGCGTCCGTCGTCGTCAATCAGCTTCGGCAGCGCGTCGGCGTAAGTCGCTTTTAATTTGTCTAGTTCGCGGTAATCAATAATAAATTGTGCGATTTCATAAGTTTCGGCGAGTTCCATCAAAATGTCTTTGCTGGTTGAAACTTGTCCGGTCGCGGTTTTTTTGCCGCCGGCGATGTTCAATTCCTGCAAAATTTCGCCGACCTGTTTCGGCGACGCGATATTAAATTCGCGCCCTGAAATGGCGAAAATCTTTTCGCTCAAACCTTCGAGTTCGGTTGAAATAAAATCGGAGAAGCCATTTAACGCTTCGACATCAACTTTTAAGCCCGCCATTTCCATTTCAAACAGCAACGGCACGAGCGGCATTTCGATTTTCGTGTAAATTTCTTCAAGCCCGTCTTCTTCGATTTTCTTGCGAAACAGCGGTGCGAGTTGAAACGTAAAATCAGCGTTTTCAGTGACGCGATACTGATTTTCCGTCCAGCCTTCCGGTATTTCCGAAGCAATTTCACGCCCTAAATTTAGCTGTGCGAGCGTCGCCAAATCATATTTCGGACGGCTCGAATCGAGCAAATACGCCGCAATCATCGTGTCGTCTTCGACGGCTTCGGGCGTAATTCCCAATTTGTTTAAAACCGCCAGATTGCATTTGTAATCGTGCGTTACTTTTTCTAGAAAACCGTTGGAAAGAATATCTTTTAATTGACCTATGGCTTCATCTTTGCCTTGGGCGAAACTTTCCAGATCAACGTAAAAACCTGCGCCCGCGCCGGTCGCAATCGCCACGCCGAGCGGTTCGCGTTTTGCGTAAGAATCGACTTTCGCGCCGGAATTCGTATCGTCGGCGATAAAACTCCAATATTCTGTTTCCCACAGACGGCGAATCAATTTATCCAATTCTTCGCGCGTTTTTATAAGATAATAACGTCTTTCGGTTTCGACAATCGGTGCGCTTATTCTGTCAAAAAGCGGCGCGGAATCAGCAAATTCGCGTGTTAAGGTTGTAAATTCCAACTCACGAAAAAGCGCGTAAGCCAGTGGACGATTCGGCTCATTGTGTTTTAGTGCTTCGAGGTCGAGTTCAATCGGAACTTTCGTGTGAACAGTGGCGAGTTCGAGCGATTGGCGAATCAAATCCTGATTATTCTGCAAGCTTTCGCGGTAAGTTTTGTGCGTTACTTTTTCGGCATTCGCCATCGCGCCTTCTGCCGAACCGTATTTTAAAATCAATTTTACCGCGCCTTTTTCGCCGATTCCGGGCGCGCCGGGAATGTTGTCAATCGAATCGCCCATCAAGCCGAGCAAGTCAATAATTTTTGTCGGCGGCAGACCGAATTTGTTTTCAACCCACGCTTCATCGCACCATTCGACGGGCGGCACAGGCGTTTTGCGTTTGATATTCTGTGAATTCTGCCGCATACAGACAATCAACGGATCGCGCACGATCTGGCACAAATCCTTGTCGTTGGAGACGATGACGGCTTGCATTCCCTGCGCCTGAACTTTGTTCGCCAGCGTTCCGATCAAATCATCGGCTTCAAAACCGTCAATTTTCAAAATCGGAATGTCGAAGGCTTCGCAAACCTTGACGATATACGGCATTTGCGAAGACAAATCGTCCGGCATATCAGGACGATTAGCTTTGTAATCAGCGTAATTATCGTGGCGGAAAGTTTTTTCTGCCGTATCGAAGACAGCGGCGATGTAATCCGGTTTTTCGTCGTTGAGCAGTTTCCGCAGCATATTCGTAAAAACGAAAACCGCCTGCGTAACCTGACCTTTGGAATTGCGTAAAGGTTCGCCGTCTTTTCTGCCCATCGGAGCGAAAAAAGCGCGGAAAATATGCGACATCGTATCAATTAAAAATACTCGTTTCGGGTTTTCTTGCGACATAATCTTTTATGAAAATATGAAAAAAGATTTTATCACAGAGAAAAGAAAGTGTTGAATGATAACTTATATTTTTATTCTGAAAAACTAATTTTTCAGATACTGTTTGAGCATAAGTTCAAGTTTTTCGATGTCAATCGGTTTGTCCAAAAGAGCATTGCATCCGGCATCAATCGCCTGTTGATAAATATATTGCCCGGAAGCGGTGAAGGCGATAATCGGTACTTTTGCGGCTTCTTTAAACTGTCTGATGAGTTTTGTGGCGGAAATTCCGTTGACGAGAGGAAGTGCCATATCCATTAAAATAAGGTCTGGAACTTGTCGTTTAACGCTTTCGACAGCGTCCCAGCCGTCTTTTGCTTCCAAAACATTATGACCGAGTTCTTCGAGCAAAAATTTTATAAGAATTCGAGTGTCTTCGTAATCATCAACGACAAGTATTATCTTCGGCGCGTTGTTTGTGTGATTCATAAAGTTTCCCTTTGTATGTTCTAGGTTTATCAAAAGCAATTATGATGCCAAACAGTCGGAGTGTGGACGAACGATTCGCGCCGGCTAAATAATTTTTCAAATCGCGTTTGACAGCAAAAGTTCATCTAAGATACTCTACTTCTTTCGTTATCGGTCGAGAGCGTGATATTTGAAGAGTGATTTTTTGTATTTGGAATTTATTTACTTGGTTTTATACTTCCGCTTTTTATGGTCTGTTCGTCTAGGGGTCTAGGACACCGCCCTTTCACGGCGGCGACACGGGTTCAAATCCCGTACAGACTACCATCTTTTTCTTATCAATCCGCATCAGATTTGTTAAACCCATTCGCTTTCCTACGGGAGCGAATTTTTTGCTTTTGGAGAGAACTATGTTTAAAAAATTCTTTTACGCCTTTATTTTACTGTCAATTTCGTTAATCTCGATTCACGCGCAAACGGTTAAAAATAATATTGATACGGTGATGATTCTGCCGTTTGAAAATGTTTCAAACAAAGCAGAATTTAACTGGGTCGGCGAAAGTTTTGCCGATTCATTGAGTGATTTGCTGAAAGTTCCGAGTCTGAATGTCGTTTCCAATCAGGAACGAAAACTTATTCAACAGAAACTGCGTGTGCCGCTGACGATTTTGCCGAGTCTGGCGACTTCGCTGAAATTGGCTCGTGAAGCCAACGCAACTTTATTGATTGCCGGAAAATATAATATCGTTCCCGCACAGGGCGATATTGCGGCGACTGTTGAAGTTACCGCGAAAATTATTCGCGTCAACGAAGGCAGATTTTTGAGTGAAGAATTTCCCGACGGAAAAAGAGTTGTCCGTGATATTAAATTGAACGATGCGCTCGGAAATTTGCAAACCGTTGAGGGACAAGTCGCTTATCAGGTTCTTTACCAGCGCGACAAGGCTCTGCCGTTTTCGCAAAATCAGTTTATCGAATCGGCGAACAAAATTCCGGCACGTGCTTTTGAAGCGTATATTAAAGGTTTGCTAACACCTGAGTCGCAAACGCAGGCGCGCGAGAATTATTACAAAAACGCGTTGCGAATTTACGCTGAAGAAAAAGACGGCGCGACTTATGCGGATGCCGCGCTCGAACTAGGCTATGTTTATTTAAATCAGAAAAAAAACAGCGACGCGATTGAGTATTTTTCGCGCGTTCCGCAAGAAAGTCCGCAATATGCGGAATCGGCGTTTTATACGGGTTTAATTCAGTGGCAGCAAAACAATTACGAACAGGCACTCGCCGTTTTGCGTCCGCTGGCGGAAGATTTGAAATTGACGAGCGTTTATAACACAATCGGCGCGATTGCCGTGCAAGCCGCGCTTGCGGAGAAGAAAAATAAGGGTAAATCCGACGCGTTTTTAGCCGAAGGATTGGAATTTTTGAAAAAAGCCGCTGATTCCGCACCGGATGAATCGAATGCGCGTTTTAATTACGGTTTCGCATTATTTTTAAACAATAATTATGCCGAAGCCGCCAAAGAATTGCGTCCGGTTTTGGCGAACAATTCGCGCGACGGCGAGGCATACTTCGTGCTTGCCAAATCTTTGGAAAAAACCGGCGATGCGTCCGCTGCCGATTTTGATAATCAAGCGCGACGCTTTTTGTCCGAAAATAATAAATACGCCAAGCTCGAAAGCGATTGGAAAAATTCAAAAACCGACGGCATAAATTTGCGGATTGTGCAGCCGCCGCGCAAAGATTTTGTCAGCGTTATATTGGTAAAACGACAATCTGCGCCGATTCAAACGACGCAGAGCGAAACCGATAATTTACTGATGCAAGCCCGTGCACTTTACAAAAACGGTGCTGATGACGATGCGATGGGGATCTTAAGTAAAATTTTAGTCAGCGAACCGATGAGTGCGGAAACATATCTGTTGCTTGGCAACATTCATTTGCGGCGCGGAGATTTAGAGCAATCCGTCAGCAGTTACAAAACCGCGCTTTTTTGGAACAATCGCTTAATTGACGCGCATATCGCACTTGGAAAGATTTTTTTGGAAAAAGGCGATTGTTTGCAGGCAAAGAATTATTTAGCTTCTGCTTTGGCAATTGACGCGGAAAATCAAGATGCCGTAGGTTTACAAAGACAAGTCGAAAGATGCGGCAAGTGATTTTTGGGAATTTAAAAGACATAAAATTGCCGGATGTTCCAAATAGTGTAACTTTTATCCGAAATTCAAGACTGAAATTAGTTAAATTTTTGAATTGAACAATTTAGTTTTGTATTTCAATTTTATTTTTAGTCCGATATTTATTGAGTTTCGAGTTTGGAATCCGAAATTCAAAATCTTAAATTAAACTTTGGCACGTTACGTGCAACACAACAAGAGTGGCTAGCTTATTGAAGTTAAATAAGACCCCGCCGCCAACTCTTCTCCGAGCGCAGTGTGCTACTGCACTTGACCACCTTCCGAGCGTTCCTTCAGTTATCTTTCCTATATGAGCCTAGTCGAAACCGACCAGGCTCACCTACTTTTAAAGTCTCATTATTAAACAAAGCCCGATTTATAAATAAGACAGTGAAATCTCGTGTTTTACACTCATTTTGAAACATTATTCTCAGCTCTGTTTCAATAAACATTTAGTTTGACAGTCGGGAACGTATCTCTTCTAAGAAATGAAAAAATTCGTCATTTTGCAGGTGACATTTTTTGATTCTTAATTCAACTTGACCGTTCAGATTGAATGAAAGTTTCTCAGTTTGCATTGTCCGGTGAAAAGTTTCAGCAAACGGCGTGATTGCACATTCACGGCTCGTGATTTTTTTTGCTAAAATAGTGAAATGAAGTTTTCCGCCGCCAAATCAAAGTTGCCTTCACTTTTGAATTCGGTTTTAGCATTGATTTCCGCCATACTCTTAACGCTTGCATTTCCCGATTTTGATTTCTGGTTTTTAGCTTGGTTCGCGCTGATTCCATTATTCTTCGCTGTCGAACGTGAAAAGGAATCAATTGTAAAATCATTTGTTTTAGGCTGGATTTTCGGAATTGGTTTCTTTTTCGGAACATGCTGGTGGCTGACCTTTGCGCCGATAACCTACGCGGGCATACCTTCGATTATCGCTTACGCGCTGCTTTTTTTCGTAACTTTAATCGTCGGACTTTTTCCGGCAATTTTCGCCGCGCTTTTTTCATTGTTTTTGAAACGCTTCGGGACTTATGCAGTTTTGTCCGCGCCTTTTTTGTGGACGGCGACGGAATTTTTGCGTTTTAATTTGACTGGAAATAACTGGAATGCAGTTGGCTATTCGCAGGCTTTTCAACCGCATTTAATCGAACTGGCAAATGTCGGCGGAG
>JBDTSO010000093.1:0-9002 GCA_039931085.1 Acidobacteriota bacterium
GCGCAAAATCAATAATTCGCGGATACGCCGACGCGCCGCAGATAATCATTTTCGGCTTCTTTTCTTCCGCGATTCGTTGCAGTTCGTCATAATCAATCTGCTCGGTTTCCTTGTTCACACCGTAATCGGAAACTTCAAAATTGATGCCCGAAAAATTCATCGGATGCCCGTGCGTCAAATGTCCGCCGTGCGACAAGTTCATTCCTAAAATTTTATCGCCGTGCTGTAAAGACGCGAGAAAAACCGCCATATTCGCCTGTGCGCCCGAATGCGGCTGAACATTGGCGTGTTCCGCGCCGAAAATTTCCTTCGCCCGGTCAATCGCCGTCTGTTCGACGACATCGGCAAACTCGCAACCGCCGTAATACCTTTTCTTCGGATAACCTTCGGCGTATTTGTTCGTAAAAACCGTTCCCATCGCCTGCAAAACAGCTTCGGACACGAAATTTTCCGAAGCGATAAGTTCCAAACCGTTCGTCTGACGTTTGATTTCATTGTTGACCGCGTCATTTATCGTCGGATCAACTTCCGCTAAATTTGCTGTAAAAAGATTGTTCATTTTTTTATTTAATAAGCACAGTGATAATTATAGCCTTCAAAAACCTTCGTCCATTTTCCATCTTTTCGGCTATAGACATTGAAGTTATTTCCTTCAAAAGATTTATTGATAGTGAAAACTTCAGCGGTTTTATCGCCGTTATACTCAAAAATATCGAGCAATAATTCGCCGCCGAGTTCATCTATATCTTTTAATTCGCCGCTCATCAAATCGTCGGGCGTAATTTTTTTATAATCGCTGTAACCGAATTTATATTTGTTGCCGTCTTTTTCGGTGATGAAAAACAGCAAATTTCTTTCTTTAGCCGAACTTTCAACCCAAAATGTGCCGACCATTTCCGCCATTCCGTCGTTGTCCACATCGAGCGCGGTCAAATTGTAATAATGCAGATTTTTTGTCGCTTCTGCGGCAACACCTTGTTTGGCAAATTCAGCGCGAACGAGCGATTCGATTTCCGCGCGTTCGGCATAAGTCGGCAAACGGCGTACGCCCGTTGCGGTCGGCTGCGTTCTGGCATTTGTCGCTAAACCCATAACAAAACCTTTCAGTTTTGCTTTTGCCGATTGCGCCGTCGCGTTTGCCAGATTTTTGCCGCATTCCGCTTTCGCATTTGAACTTTTAACCGTCGCCGTGCCGCTCAGTTTTCCGCCGAAAATCAAACTGTATTTGGTATTCGGTTTGTAATAATTGTTAATAAAAATCGCCAATGGTTTCGGTTCGGTGCCGCCGTCATTGGCGGCAATCAATTCGCCTTTATCAATTTCGGCAATCGGTTCGAGCGTTTGTCCGTCGCCTGTAACGGCGAAAATAATCGGTTTCGGTTTAATAGCAGTTTTTGAATTATTTCTCTTTTGACCGAAAGCTGCTGAAATCGTTAGCAGTAAAATCAGACAACAACTGAAAATTTTGATGATATTTATTGTTTTCATTTTAGTTGTTAAAAAGCCTTGTCTGTGGTGTCAGTTTTATCTCCGACCGAATCGCTGTCATCGCGTTTATTCGCCCTAATTTTCGTGGAAATTGATTTGCCTTGCATAAATTGCAGCAGATATTCGCGCCCGCCCGCTTTGGAATCCGTGCCGCTCATATTAAACCCGCCGAACGGGTGAACGCCGACGAGTGCGCCGGTGCATTTTCTATTTAAATAAAGATTTCCGACGTGAAATTCGCTGCTTGCGCGTTCCAATTTTTCCTCGTCAGCCGAATACAATGCGCCTGTCAAACCGTAAACCGTGTCGTTGGCGATTTCTAGCGCGTGGTCGAAATCTTTCGCTTTGATGACCGCGAGAACGGGCGCGAAAATTTCCTGCTGTTCAACAGTTGTTCCCGGCGCAACCTCATCAATAATCGTCGGTTCGATGTAAAATCCTTCGGAATCGTCGCCTTTTCCGCCGATGACGACTTTACCGCCTTCGTCAATTCCCTTTTGAATCATTGCCGTCGCATTGTCGAAAGATTTTTGATTAATGACGGCGGTCATATTCGTCTCGCCATCGGTCGGCAATCCGATTTTCAATTTTTTCGTGTGTTCGAGAATTTTCTCCATCAATTCGTCGTGAACGCTTTCGTCAACGATCAGCCGCGAACACGCCGAACATTTTTGTCCCTGAAAACCGAACGCGGCTTGCACCGTTCCCATCGCGGCATCGTCCAAATCACCGTCGGCGGCAACAATAATCGCGTCCTTGCCGCCCATTTCGGCGACGACCCGCTTCATCCACCGCTGTCCTTCGCGCGTTTTCGCCGCTTCTTCGTAAATATGCAGACCGACTGCTTTTGAACCCGTAAACGAAATAAATCGAATGCGCGGACTTTGCACGAGCAGTTCGCCGACTTTCGCGCCGCTGCCCGCCAGAAAGTTGACGACACCTCTCGGCAGACCGATTTTGTCGAGAACTTCCATAAATTTGTAAGCAATCGTCGGCGCATCCGGCGAAGGTTTCAGCACGGTCGTGTTGCCCGTGACGACCGCCGCCATCGTCATTCCAGCCATGATCGCCAGCGGAAAATTCCACGGCGGAATGATTGCGCCGACACCGAGCGGAATATATTCAAACCGGTTTTTCTCGCCCGCGAGCGGCGTAACCGGCTGATCGCCCGCCCATTTGAGCATTTCGCGCCCGTAAAATTCAAGAAAATCAATCGCTTCCGCCGTGTCGCCGTCGGCTTCCGCCCACGTTTTGCCCGTCTCAAAAATCATCCACGCGCTGTAATAATGTTTGTCGTCGCGGATAATTTTCGCCGCTTTAAATAAATACTCGGCGCGTTCTTCCGCCGGAACATTGCGCCACGTTTTGAACGCTTCGGTTGCCACGTCAATCGCTTTTTCAACCAGATTTTCGCTGTCCGCGTCGGCATCCGAAAACACGCCGACAACTTGCGACTTTTCAGCCGGATTGATGCTCTCGAATTTTTTATTGAGCATAATTTTCTCGTCGTTGACGACCGCCGGATATTCGCGTCCCAATTCGCCGCGCACTCTTTCAATCGCCTCTTTCATCACGTCTGCATTTTCTGCTTTTGTGAAATCCGTAAACGGTTCGTTTCTAAATTCATCTAAGCTTTTTTGTGTCTGCATAATTTTCCCTTTTTAACTAATACCAAAACCATTTTAATTGGTGTTTTAAGTCAGAACCGTCTGCGGTAGCGGACGGTTGAAGATTATCTTTTGAACTTTTGATAAACGGCTCAAATCGCTAAGTTAAACCGTCCGCTACCGCAGACGGTTCTGACCTGCATAGCAAACCTTCTCAATTGGTTTTGGTATAAGTTTGTTTCTTTTTTTTAATTTGCGTTTTAATATAATCGCCGCGAAAAATAAAATGATAGATATAGCTAATGTTATTCTGCACGAATAATTCCAATGGTCAATATAATTCTGCCCGTTTTCCGCAATTATTTGCTGAATAATTTCCGGCGTCTCAATGTTTTGAGCGCAGTTCAAACCAACAAAAAATAAAGTTATCAAACCAACCTGTCGGTGAAAATAAGTCGCGCCGAAAACCAGCAAGGCAAACATCAAACCGCTGACATACATATATTCGACGCTCGGCAGTTTGTTCGTCACTTCAAATAAAAACATCGGCGAAATGATCATAAATCACGATAAAATCTATACTGTCTGCAAAACAAGCTCTTTCGGCGTGGGCAAATCAACTCCGTCTTCTTCGTAAATTTCGATAACCTCATCACACGCTACACAAAGTTCCTTGAAAACTTTTAGCGCATCTTTGCCATGAACCCCGCCGTCCATCAATTCAGGGCAAGTTCCGATAAAACAATTATCTTGATCACTCCAATAAACAATTTTTTTATAAAGATCAGACTTTTTCATTTTCCCTTTACCTCCTTAATCGCATTTCTTACATCTTTGATTTGATAAATTTCAGCATCTTCACCCAATTTCCCCGAAATCGTTAAAGGTCTCTTTCTTTTCGGATGTTTAAAGTTTCGATGACTTCCCTTTCCGCCGCGATTTCTAAAACCTTTGCTTTCGAGTTCGCCAATCAATTCACGAATTTTTGGCGGCATAAATTATTCCCATTTGCCGGTTTTCTGCAATTTCTTGATTTTGCGCTTGGCAAATTCTCTTCGCAGCGGTGTCATTCGATCAAGAAAAACAATGCCATCGCAGTGGTCGGTTTCGTGCAGAACACAGCGGGCAGTTAGTTCGTCGCCGTCGAGTTCCTGTAATGCGCCGCTGACATCTTGATAACGCACGATTGTTCGGAGATTTCGCTGAATTTTTTGAAAAATTCCGGGAAACGAAAGACAGCCTTCGTCGCCGATTTGTTCGCCTTCGACGTGGATTACTTCGGGATTTATCATTGCAAACTTTTGCGCTTCGTCCTCGCCGCCGGAACAATCCATCACGAAAAACCGTTGCGACACATCAACTTGCGGCGCGGCAAGTCCGACACCTTTCGCTTCATACATCGTTTCAAACATATCTTCGACGAGTTTTTTCAGGTTCGCATCAAAATTTTCGACGGGTTTACCAATCGTCAGTAAAACCTGCTCGGGATAATGTGTAATTCTGAGTAAAGACATAAATTAAATTTTTACTAACCGCGCGAAGACGCAAAATTTTACCAAATAAAAAGCTCTTTTTTCGTGCGCTGATTTTCAGCCCGACGGCAAAAGTTTTTCATTTCGGCAAATTACTTTGCGTCTTTTGATCGTCAAAATTTTTTTTGATGTCGTAACTAAATGATTTTAAGACAAACTTTTTGCCGTAATCGTTAAAAATCAAACGCGGTTGTTCAATTGGAAAATTTATTAGTAATTTAAGAAAGTGCCGCAACTCCGGCTTCGGCAACGGCGTGATCATTTTCAACTACATCGCCCGAAACGCCGATTGCTCCGATTATTTCGCCATCCGCATTTTTCAGCGGAATGCCGCCCGGAAACGAAATCAAACCGCCGTTTGAAACTTCAATTTGATAAAGTGATTTTCCCGGCTGCGAAAGTTTGCCGATTTCACCCGTCGGCATATCGAAAAATCTGGCAGTTTTCGCTTTTTTTATCGCTATATCAATACTGCCGAGCCACGCACCGTCCATTCTGATAAAAGCCTTCAAATTCGCGCCCGCGTCAACGACTGCGATATTCATTTTAACATCCATTTCTACGGCTTTATCATAAGCCGCTTTAGCAATTTTATACGCTTGTTCTATTGTAATATCGTTCATTTTTAAGTTCTCCATATATAAAATATTTTTACAATTTTATCACAATACGAACGAAATTTTCTCTCCGACCGAGTAAATCGAATTTAATTCAACTTTGCGCCTTCCTGTTTTGTCCAACCGCATAAAACTTTGATTTGTTCGTCGGAAAGTTTTGCATCCCAGTGAATATACAAATAGGAAGGCAAGGGCATTTCGCGCGATTCGACCTGTTCGCATATTTCGCTGATTTTTCTTTTTTTGCGTCTTTCCTCGTAAGTGTTCCAAACAGAGAGGTTTAAATGCTGACGACCTTCTTCGATATGATCCGCTAGAAACCACGCCGACGGTTGAATATTTGCATACCACGGATATTTTGTTTCGTTGGAATGACAATCTTTGCAGGAAGTCGTTAAAATCGCCTCGACATTTTCGGGAACTTGCGTCGAGGCTTCCAAAGTTTCGGCTTGATTGATTGGCGGATTTGTAAAATCGGGATGAATAAATTGAATTGCAATAAATGCGGCGGCTAAAATAATTGCGGAAATTTTTAGAAATTTTTTCATAATTCTAATTTCAAATAAAAAAAGATTAGCACAAAATCAGCCAATCTTTTTATTACTTGCACTATTTATTTTTGAAAACTGACGCGCCAGATTTTCTTTCCGCCGTCATCGGCAATCAGCAGTGAACCGTCGGAATTTACCAGCAATCCGACGGGTCTGCCCCAAACTTCGCGGGAATTTTCGTCCGGCAGCCAGCCCGTCAAAAAATCTTCGTAGCCGTTTCCGACGAGTTTTCCGTCCTGAAAACGAACGCGGATTATTTTGTAGCCGGTCAATTTTTCACGATTCCACGAACCGTGCAGCGCGACAAAAGCATCGCCTTGATATTCCTTCGGAAACATTTTCCCATCATAAAAAGTAATGCCGAGCGCGGCGGAATGCGATGTTAAAAGAACATCGGGAACGGTTGTTTTTTCGACAATCGGCGGGCGCGGATCGTCTTTGCGGCGCGGGTCCGGGTTTCGTCCGATATAAACATACGGAAAACCGAAAAATTCGCCTTCGCTGACAGATGTTACATAATCGGGAACGAGATTATCGCCGAGTCCGTCGCGCTCATTGACGGCTGTCCAGAGTTCGTTGTTTGCCGGATTAAACGCCAAACCAATCGGGTTTCGCAAACCCGAAGCAAACAGTTTATAACCTGTTCCATCAGGATTATATTGGCTAATAGCGGCGCGGCGTTCGTCTTTTTCGATGTCAACATTGCCGCTCGAACCGATTGAAACATACATTTTCGAGTTGTCCGGCGAGAAAATAATATTGCGCGTCCAATGCTGATTGTAGCCGCCTTCGGTCAAACTGATTAACTTTTCCGGCTCGCCTTCGGCTTTGGTTTGTCCTGTTTTGTATTTGAAACGCACAACCGAATCCGTGTTCGCCACGTAAAACCAATCTTTGTAAAAAGCCATTCCGAACGGCTGCGATAGATTGCTTGCAAATGTAAAATGCTCGTCCGCGATGCCGTCTTTATTTTTATCGCGCAGAATAATGATCGAATTGGCGCGTGAATCAGCAACGAAAACATCGCCGTTTGGCGCAAGAACCATCCAGCGCGGATATTTGAAATCGCCTTCTGCAAAAACATTTACCCTAAAACCTTTCGGCACTTTTAAAGTCGCATTCGCCGGTTGTTCGATAACCTTTGAACTTCGGCTCGCGCTGTCGGTTGCAAAAGGTTTCGGCAAATCTTCGGGTTTGATTTGATTTGTCGCTGCTTTGTCGAAATATTCAATCTTCGGCAGCTTTTTATCGGCTTCTGAATTTTCAGATTTATTTGAGATATTCGCATCATTTGATTTGCCCGTGCCGCTCGATTTGGGAGTTTGGCAAGTGCCGGTTAAAACTGCTAATTGTAGAATGGCGATGACGAAAAAGATATTTTTTAATTTGAAAATCATAATTTAATTATAACAAAAACGGGAAACAAATTTTCACCTTACATCTTTTATTTTAATTTCGACTATTGAATTTTGACAAGGTTTGAGCGTCAAAGCAGTTTCCCCATTTTTCGCATCTTGAAACAACTTCATTCTTTCTTTAGCATCCCAAAATTTAGAGATTCGAGATTTTTGGACTGCTTCTTTATCCGCCGGGAAATTTTCCGCAGACAGAAAATAATTGCCCGGTGCGACATTTTCAAAAGAAAATGTTTCGTCTATGTTGACGACAGTTTGGGCATAACGCAGTATGTTGTCTTTATTCGCTTCATCTGCCGGAATCAGAAAAACAATAAATTTCGCTGACGAATTTTCAACTTTTTCTTTTTCGGAAACGATGATTTTTCCGTTGATTTTTGCCGCGCCGTCGCTAAAAACTATTTTGACATTATCCAAATTCTCACCCGCTCCCAAACCTAAACCTCCGTTCAGATCGCGTTTTTCCTTGTCTGAAATTTTTTGAGAAATTTGTTTGACAAATAGGTTTTCGCCGGGAAAATTAACATTCAAAAAATATCTGCCGCTTTCCAATCGGTTAATTTCAAAATCGCCGTTTTCGTCGGGCGCGGCGAAAATGTTTTGTTGGATACTTTCTAATGAATCCAAAACCGATTTTTCCTTTGCGCCCGAATCGAATTTTACAATCATTGAAGTTAAAGCCGTTTCCGCAACTTTGGCGCATTCTTTGACGGCGGCTAAATTCGGATTTTTCTCTACAGAAATATTTCCTTTAATGGAATTGAGCGTTTTCAAATTAAGCGTCAAACCGGAAATATCCGCGCCTTTGATTTTTATTTTTTGGAGTGAATTTTTAGAAAAAACACCGCGTTCACCAAATTGTAATGCGCGAATTTCATATTCACCGTCGGGAATTTGTTCGATTTTAAAAGCGTATTTGCCGTCGCGCTCGAAGACGTTAGTCTGAACTATTTCAACACCGTTCGCCGCATTTACAAGCGAAACACCGACTCTTCCGTTATTACTTGCGTTTGATTTTGCTCCCGTAATTGTTCCGCTGACGCGAAAGCCTTGAATCTGCCGAAAATTTATATCAACCGAGTTCGCTTCCTGTCCGTAACCGACGCGAATTTCTTCCGCCGTATCAACCGAATCCGACGGGTGATAAACCGGAGAATTTTCTTTCGTCGTTAAATTTTGTTCGGAAAAAGTGTCGCCGCCACCAACAAATATCAAATAACTTCCCGCCGTCAAACCGAAAATTCTATAAATACCGCGATCATCGGTAAAATTTTGCTGCGAATACCGAGCGAATTCCTGCGCCGCAATTTTTTGCCCGAATTCATCGCGGATTCTGACGGCGCGAACACGTACCCTTATAATCGGTTGTCCGCTGTTATCTACAACCTTCCCAGTTATAGCTCCTCCTTTTCTGACAATCAAATTCACCGGCTGATTGACCAAATACGTTTTCTGATTTTCGGGCGAAGTTTCAAACTCCTCCGGCAAAACATACCCGGCGTAGCGAACAGAGATTTTATATCGGCGCGGTTTCAAATTTTCAAAATTAAAATTCCCGCCGCGGTCGGTTGTTTCCTTAAATGATTCGCCCAATTTTTGCGAACCGACAGCATAAATCGAAACTTGCGCGTCTTCAATCGGCGAACCGGTTTCGTCCGAAACTGTTCCCGAAATTGCGCCGACTATTGTTTCGGCGGTTTTCGGCGGCGATTTCGATTTTTGCCCGAATGCTGCAAAATTGCCAAGAAAAATCAAAAATAATGCTAGTGTTAAATTTTTCATTTCGATTTTC